>NZ_JBFBBD010000054.1:0-48576 GCF_040689515.1 Streptomyces sp. NPDC051173 | reverse complement strand
CCTCCACCTCACCGCCCTCAACAGCTGAGTGCGAGCACGCCTACAAGCAGCACCGAAGTCAACCCCCGAAGGATTTACGACGCAGACCACTAAGCCCGCGAAACTAGGACGTTGCGTCCCTGTCTCGCCTCTGCCTCTCAGGGTTTGCTGGCCTGACGCAAGTACCCCCGCGACCGTCCCACCGGCCCGGGGGCGTGGACCACCTCAAAGAGATGAGCAGGCAGCCATGAGAGAGCATAAGCAGGGGCAGCCCACCAACGACACCCCGGCAGGGACCGAGCAGCGCACGCCCGGTCACCCACCCGTTGACGTACCCGAGGAGCGGACGCGGACCCGCCGGATCTTCCAGGTCGGGCCGTACACCGTAGCGACGCACCCTGAGAGGCCGTCATGCTGATGCCGCGCCCGATCAGCCCCGCCTACGAGTGCCCACCGGTCGTGTCCATGCCGCACTCGTCGGCCGTCGGGTCCATCCACTACGTGGACTGCGGCACCTGCGTCAGCTTGATCACGTCCCGGGACAAGTGCCAGGAACGCAGCGATGAAAACGGGGTGCGGAAGCTCGCCGCCGCTTTGACGGACCATTGCATCAAGCGCCACGCGCCGGAGGTGACGCAATGATCTGAACCGTCGCCTTCTCTCCGAAAAACCCGTGTCCCCCTGCCAGTCCGTAGGCAGGGGGACACGGTCGTTCAGGTGGTCAGGTCAACGTCCTCGGCATTCCACGGCACCCTTGGCGATGCCCTTGAACGCGCCGGTCATCATGCCGATGGCGAGTCCTTCGGGGCCGCCCCTCAGGGTGCCCCAAAGACCTCCCTTGAGGATGCCCGTGCCGATCTTCTCGGCCATGCACTTGTCGTGATCGTCGCTGTTCTTGGCAGCAGGAGCGGCCATGAAGGACTTCGCCACCGTCATCATCCTGGCGGTCTCCTTCGCGGCGGCGGAGGCGGGGGTGCCGCTGCCCAGGGAGAAGGTCGGGGGCGTGATCGTGCCGGTGACGGTGTCGCCGGTGACGCCTTCGACGGTCTGGGTGACGGCGTTGCCGTCCACCGTGAGATCGACCTTGTGGGTCGTGCCGTTGGTGTCCGTGACGGTGCCGGGATGCACCGTTGCGATCGTGCTGCCGTCGGCGTCACTGACCTGGACACCGCCCTTGTAGGCGGTCAGCTTGCCGCCCTCGGGCACGTCCATGGTGGCCGTGGCGGTCTTGGCGAGGGCGCCAGACTTGACGTCCGGACTGCCGGTACCGGTGCCACTGCCGGGCGCGTTCGGACTCGTGCGGGCGACGTACATCGTGGATCCGGCCGCCGAGTTGATGACGGGGACGGTCACGGTCGCGTCAGCGGTCCACGGCTGGTTGTCGGTGTCGAAGGTCCATGTGCCGGTGACCTTCTTGCCGACGGCGGCGAAGTCGACCCATCCGTAGTTCTTGGACGGGACGTCGATCGCGATGCCGTTCACGGTCGTCTCGTCCGAGGTGTAGGTCTGCGTCGAGCTGAGCTGGCTGCTGATCATCGCCTGGACCGGGACGGAGACACCGACGGAGGTCGACACGCCCGCGGAGAACGACTGTGCCCAGCCGGAATGGTAGATCGTGGTGAAGACCTGCTTCATCGTGGCGCCGGTGTCGTTGTACCAGACCGACGAGGCGGGCTGACGGGGCAGGACTTCGGGCTGCCCTTCGGACTTCTCGGTCCACGAGCGGGTGGCGGTCTTTTTCGCGCACAGGTCGGCGTAGTAGTCGAGGGCAAGCTTCTTCGCCTCGGCCGCCTTCGATTCGGGGACCGTCCATTCCTGGCCGGTGCTGCCGTCACAGATGTTGGGCTGGGCGAGGATCCCCCACAGGTGCAGGCCGCCCCGGTTGTCCATGCACCACTCGGTGCCGCTGCTGTCGTCGCGGCGGACGATGCCGAACGTGTTGGGCTTCCCGTCGACAGGCCGGAAGTGCCACTGTTCGCCGTCCTTGCCGCAGGACTGCTGTACGGCGGGCTGGGTGGCGTAGATGCACTTCCCCGAAGAGGTGCTGGCGATGTTGAACGCGCCGGGGTCGCCGAGCTTGATCAGGCGCCAGTTTGTGTAGTTGGTGCCGTCGGGGGTGACGGAGATCTGGTTTCCGTCACCGTTACCCGTCGCGTTGAGGGTGCCGTCCGGATTGGCGAACGTCCAGGCACCGGAGTCCGCGGCCTGGGCCGTGGTGGCCGTGGCGGTGGCGATGGCGCCGGTGGTGAGGAGCATGAGCAGGGCGAGGAACGGGGCCGCTATGAGGCGTCTGACGCCTTTGGCGTGTCTATGCATGTCGACCTTCCGTGGCGAGCCTGTGAACTTCCCGTGAAGCGTGACGAGCCTATGAAGACCCCGGACACGTCGCCCGCCCCTTTGCCGGTTTGGCGTGTATGAGCCACGGGGTGGTTGCAGTCCTCACCCCGTGAGTTTGCACGGGCTGATGAAATCGGACTGAAGGCGGGGGAGTTCACGATTTCGGACGGCTCATGGAAGTGCTGCCCGGTCTCGACTGCGTGCGTGAGAAGAGCAGGAAGCAACCGTAAGCAGTCACCGCTCGCGCCCCGTCCGTGCCCTCATCGCGAGGTGCGTGGACGGGGCTTCTCACTGTTCAGACGAGTGCGGGCCGAAGGGTGCTCCCGGCAACGGACCCGCAGCTCGGGGTCTGGGGCAGAGCACCAGTTTCGGGAGAGGCGAGGCTGGGGAACACCCCCCCCTCAAGCCACCACTTCGAAATGGCTCGGCCGCCCGCCCGACGACACCAGCCGGCCCGCCCGCTCCGCATCCGCGCGCCGCATCAACCGAGCCTCTCCCCCCGCCCCCCGGAGCACAGCTCCATGCCACGGCGTGGCCCACGCGTCCGCCGCATCCAGCAGCCGGATGCCGAACTTCTCCGAGCCCGCCCGCTGCGGATGGATGGAGAGCCGTACCGACCGCGGATGGCAGTCGGCGATGAGGTCGCCCCACGCGCGGCTCCGCGCGATGACGCCGTACGCCCGCCGCTTGCACTCGCGCTGGAGCGCGGAGTTCGTGCCGGTGAAGTCCGCCGTGTCCTCGAAGAGGAAGCGGGTGATGCCGCGGTAGAGCCGCAGGGTCTCCTCGTCACCGGCGCGGACCTGCGCGCGCAGGGCGTCGAGTGAGGGGGCGTACGCGGCGGTGACCAGCTCGCGCTTGGTGTCGTGGTCGAGGTCGCCGTGCACGTCGCGCAGGTCGAAGGTGTCGAGGTGGCGCAGCCCCTCCCGGTCGATCAGAGCGCGCAGTTCGTCGCCGTAGGCGTCGATGTGGTCGTCGGGGACCCGGATGAGGTCGCCGAAGATGTGCCCGTCGGAGCAGATGACGATACGGGCCCCGGGCTCGTATATCTCGCCGATGCGGGCGCACAGCCCGTCGAGGAAGCGCAGGGAGAGGCGCTCGCCCTCGTCGGGGAGGTGGCCGAGCACCTTGGCGGGGTTGGGCGACTTGCAGGGGAAGCCGGGGAGAGTGAAGACGATGGTCTCGTCGGCGGACGTGAACTGCCGTATCTGTTCCAGCTGTTCGGGGTGGTCCGCGGGTTCGGAGGGGATCGCCTCCGCCGTGCGGTGGTACGGCAGGAGGAGGCCGAGCACGCGTTCTTCGACGGTGGTACGGGTCAGGGTCGCTGCAAAGGACATGGCGCGGTCATCCACGGGGGCGGGGGCAGCCGGGCCGGTCGAAGGCGACGGGCAGTTCGCCCACGCCGCGGCCGAGGACGGCGGGGATCCAGGGGAGTTCCTCTTCGGGGACGGCGAGGCGCAGGCCCGGCAGGCGGGTGAGCAAGGTGCCGAGGGCGACCTGGAGTTCGGCGCGGGCCAGGGCCGCGCCGGGGCAGAAGTGGGTGCCGTACCCGAAGGCCAGGTGGGAGCCCTGCGCCCGGTCGAGGTCGAGGGTGTCGGGGTCGGGGAAGCGCTCGGGGTCGCGGTTGGCGGCCCAGAGGGAGACGATGACGGAGTCGCCGGCGGGGACCCGTCTGCCGTGCAGGTCGGCGTCCTCGGCGAGGAAGCGCCAGGTCGTGAGCTCGAAGGCGCTGTCGATGCGCAGGAGTTCCTCGACCGCTGCGGGCAGCAGCTCGGGCTCGGCGCGCAGCCGCTCCAACGCCTCGGGCTGTCGAAGGAGCGAGACGACAGCGGTGGTGATCTGGTTGGTGACGGGCTCCTGGCCGGCCACCAGCAGCTGGAAGATCATGGAGTCCAGCTCCTCCTGGGTCAGCTCGCCCGCGTCGCGGGCGGTGACCAGGCGGGAGAGCAGACCGTCGCCGGGGGCGGCGCGCCGGTCGGCGACCACCTCGGCGATGTAGCCCTGGAGTTCGCGGAGCAGCGCCTCGTAGGCGGGGCGGCCCGGGTCGGTGGGGCCGACGGGGGCGACGACCTTGCCCCAGTCGCGCCGGAAGCGGGCCGCGAGGTGCGGCGGCAGGCCGATGACCTCGGCGAGCACCTGGAAGGGGAACCGCGCGGCGAAGCAGCGCACGAGGTCCGCGGAGTCGGCGTCGGCGGGCATGGCGTCGACGAGCGCGTCGGCCATCTCCTGGAAGCGGGGGCGCAGCTCCTCGGCCCGGCGCGGTGCGAAGGCGTCGGTGATCAGGCGGCGCATCGCGGTGTGCTTGGGCGCGTCCTGGTGGAGGAGGTGGACCTGGAGCTGGGAGTGCTGCGGCTCGGGCATGATCGAGGCGCGCTCGCGCCAGCGGTCGTTGCCGAGCGCGTGGTTCTTGCCCAGCCGGGGGTCGGCGAGGGTCCGCTGGGCGGCGGCGTGGCCGGTCACGAGCCAGGCGGTGACACCGCTGGGGAAGCGCACCCGGTGGATGGGCCCGGCCGCGCGCATGCGGGCGTACAGCGGGTAGGGGTCCCGCTTGTAGTCGGGTCCGTAGAGGGGAATCGGGTCGGGCAGCGACACGGTGGGGTCTCCTCGCGAAGTCGTGGACCCCAAGGAAGTCGTACGGGGCGGGTGATGAGTTCCCGTCGGTTCGCGGGCGGCTCGCGGGCGCTGCGGGGTGATTCCTGGGTAGTCGGCCACGGAGGCCCGCTGGTTCCCGTACGCGAAAGGGACAATCCTCACGCGCCGTGGGCCCGTCGCGGACGGCCGGACGCGGCGCGCGACGTGTCACGATGCGGCGATGACCGCTCGTCGTCTTCTCAGTCCGTACGGATCCCTGCTCGGCTTCGTCCTGTTGCTGGCCGCCCTCTTCGGTGTCGCGTACGCCGTCGGGTCGGCCGCCGGACCCGCGGCCCCCGGCATACACCGCACCGGTGGTGGCTCCGGCGGCTCCGGTTCCGGCGGTGGCGGTGGCATGGGCGGGATGGGCGGCATGCACGACATGGGCGCCCCCGTGGGCCCGGTGGTGGTCCGATGAGCACCGCGAGTCCCGTGGCGCCCGCCGCCACCGAGATCGTCGTCGGCGGGATGACCTGCGCGGCGTGCGTGGCGCGGGTGGAGAAGAAGCTCGGGCGGCTCGACGGCGTGACCGCCACCGTCAACCTCGCCACCGGCCGGGCCCGGGTCAGTCACCCCGCCGGGGTGACCGCGGCGGAGCTGATGGCCGTGGTGGAGGGCGCCGGCTTCACGGCGTCGCTGCCCGAGCCGGAGGTCCCCGAGGCGCCCGCCGACGGCGCGGCCGCGGCCTCCGCGATGACCCGGCTGGTCGTCACGGCCGTGCTGTCCGTGCCCGTCCTGGTGCTGTCCATGGCGCCGGGGCTGCAGTTCCGCAACTGGCAGTGGCTGTGCTTCGCGCTGGCGACGCCGGTGGCCGTGTGGGGCGCGTGGCCGTTCCACGAGAAGGCGCTGCGCGGCCTGCGGCACTCCACCGCGACCATGGACACGCTCGTCTCGCTCGGTGTGCTGGCCTCCTACGCGTGGTCGGCGTACGCGCTGTTCCTCGGCGGGGCGGGCGACCCGGACATGCGGATGCCGTTCACGCTGGTGCCGTCCATGGGTGGTGGCACGGCGGACGTCTATCTCGAAGCGGTGGTCGGCGTCCCGCTGTTCGTGCTGGTCGGCCGGCTGCTGGAGGCGCGGGCCCGGCACAGTACGGGGTCGGCGCTGCGGGCGCTGGCCTCGCTCGCCGCGAAGGACGTCGTCGTGCGGGACGCCGACGGCACCGAGCGGCGGGTGCCGATCGGTGAACTGCGGGTCGGCGACCGCTTCGTCGTACGCCCCGGTGAGCGCGTGGCCACCGACGGCACGGTCGTCGCGGGCAGCTCGGCGCTGGACCTGTCGCTGGTGACGGGCGAGAGCGCGCCCGTGGAGGCGGGGCCCGGGGCCGCCGTGGTCGGTGGCGCCGTCAACTCCGGTGGCCTGCTGGAGGTACGGGCCGAGGCGGTCGGCGCGGACACCCAACTGGCGCGGATCGCCCGGCTGGTGGAGGACGCGCAGGCGGGCAAGGCCCGGGTGCAGCGCGTCGCCGACGCCGTGGCGGGGGTCTTCGTCCCGGCGGTGCTCGCCGTCGCCGTCACCGTGCTCGGCTTCTGGCTGGGCGCGGGCGCGCCGCCGCAGTCGGCGGTCACGGCGGCCGTCGCGGTGCTCGTGGTGGCCTGCCCGTGCGCGCTCGGCCTGGCCACGCCGACGGCCCTGCTCGCGGCCACGGGCCGGGGCGCGGGCCTCGGCATCCTGGTGTCGGGGCCGCAGGCGCTGGAGGGGCTGCGCCGGGTGGACACCGTCGTGCTGGACAAGACGGGCACGCTGACGACCGGTTCGATGACGGTGACCGGGGTGACGGCCCGCGCGGACGGGCTCGGCTCCGACGAGGCGCTGCGGCTGGCCGCGGCGGTCGAGCGGGGTTCGGAGCACCCGGTGGGCCGGGCGGTGTGCGCGTACGTGCCGGACGCCGCCGCCCTGCCGGAGGTCACAGGGTTCGCGGCGACGCCGGGCCGGGGTGTCTCGGGACGGGTCGGGGGCCGGCTCGTGGAGGTCGTCCGCCCGGAGGACACCGCCCCGTCGAGGAAGAAGCCCAGGAAGAGCGGGCTGCCGGAGTCCCTGGCCACGGCGGCGCGCGACGCGGAGCGGGACGGCCGGACCGTGGTGCTGGTGCGGGTGGACGGCACGCCCGAGGCGGTCATCGCCCTGGGCGACTCGGTGCGGTCCGGTTCGTACCGCGCGGTCGACCACCTCAAGCGGCTCGGCCTGCGGCCGGTGCTGGCCACGGGCGACAGCGAGGGCGCGGCGCGGGCCGTCGCCGAGGAGCTCGGCATCACCGAGGTCCACGCGCGCGCCACACCCGAGGACAAGGCCGCGCTCGTGCGTGAGCTGCGCGCCCGGGGGCGCCGGGTCGCGGTCATCGGGGACGGCGTCAACGACACCGCGGCGCTGGCGGGCGCCGACCTGGGCATCGCGATGGGCAGCGGCACGGACGCGGCGATCGGCGCGGCGGACGTGACGCTGGTCCGCGAGGACATGGGCGCGCTGGCGGACGCCGTCCGCCTGGCCCGCCGCACGTCGGCGACGGTCCGCGCCAACCTCGCCTGGGCGTTCGGCTACAACCTGGTCACCGTCCCGCTCGCCGCGGTCGGTCTCCTGAGCCCGATGCTCGCGGCGGCCGCGATGTCGGTGAGCTCGGTGCTGGTGGTGGCCAACAGCCTCCGTCTGCGCGGCTGGCAGCCGGCGCCCGCGCGGGCGGCGGGCCGCGACCGTACGCACTCCCCCGCCCGGCGCCGCCCCGCGACCGGGAACACCGGCCCCGTGACCGGGAACACCACCGTCCAGACACGAGGTGACGCGTGAAGACGCAGCTGTCCGCCCCCGCCGCCAGGCCGCTCGTCGCGACCGCCCGCGCGGCCGCCGTGCCCGTGATCGCCTGCGCCGTCGCCCTCGGCGGCCTGTGCGCGTGGACCGCCTCCGGAGCCGCCGGCCGGCCCGCGGCGATCGAGGTCGAGGACCCCCGCGTCCTGCTCCCCTTCGGCACGGACGACACGGCCGCCTTCCTCAAGATCCGCAACGCCGGTGACGCGGACGACGAGCTCGTCGGCGTCGAGGCCCCGACCGCGGGCGGCGCGATGCTCAGCCGCACGGTGGTCAAGGACGGCGCCGGGTCGATGCGGATGGTGCCGTCGGCGGCCGTCCCGGCGGGCGGCACCCTCGACATGTCACCGCACGACCTGGACATCATGGTGGCGTCCCCGCCGCGCCTGCGCACCGGCGACCGCCTCCCGCTGACGCTCCGCTTCCGCGACAGCGGCACGGTGAAGGTCGAAGCGGTGGTGGTCCGCCCGGGGAACCGGGGATGAGCGGCCATACGAGGAGGGGGCGGAGGGGGCGGGGCTCACTGCGAGCCCCGCCCCCTCCTCACGTCCGGCCCGTCAGGCGGCCCCGGCCAGCACCGGCGCGGCCCGTACCGCGTCCCGCTCGGCCGTCTCCAGCTGGCTGATCAGCGCCTCGCGCGCCCGCGCCACGCGAGAGCGCACCGTGCCGACCGGGCAGCCCGAGACGACCGCGGCCTCCGCGTACGGCAGACCCAGCAGCTGGGTCAGGACGAACGCCTCGCGCCGCTCGTACGGCAGGCGGTCGAGGAGCTGCGAGAGCGCGACGCCTTCGTCGAAGCCGGGCAGCTCCGCCGACTGCGCCCGCTCGGCGGCCGACTGCCAGTCGTCCGTGTCCGACAGCCGGGGCCGGGCCGCGTTGAAACGGAGCCGGTCCACGACCGTGCGGCGGGCGATGGTCAGCAGCCAGGTGCGGGCCGACGAGCGCCCCTCGAAGCGGGGCAGCGAGCGCAGGGCACGCAGATACGTCTCCTGCACGAGGTCGTCCGCGCCCTGCGGATCGTTGCTGAGCCGCGCCACGTACCTCCGTACGTCGCTCTGGGTGGCGCGGATGAAGCGCTCCACGGCGTCGGCGTCGCCGCCGCGTGCCGCGAGCGCCCAAGTGGTCACCGCCTCGTCGTCACGCACGGCGGCCCCCCGCGCGGGGGGTGGTGCGCGGGGCTCCGGCGGCGCCGGGGACGATGGCGGGGTGCACTGCGTCGAGTCCCGTACCGCCATGTCCGCCCGCGTCGACGGCGAGGAGCTGCCGCCGGAGGTCTCCGGCCCGGCGCTCGACGCCCACCTGCGGGAGTGCGCCGCGTGCCGGAACTGGGAGAAAAGCGCGCGCCGGCTGAAGCTGCTGTCGGCGGGCCTGGGGAACATCTGACGCGCTGGGAACGGCCGTACGGCGCGTGCCGACGGCAGGGGGGACGTGCTGTCGTGGCACTCCCCATGTGCGGGCAGGGGTCATCGCCCTGGGTCCTTCCTGGAATCCGGGCGCCCTGGAGTGCGAGGCGGCCCGGTGACGTGGTTCGGCGCGAGGGGTCGCCGTCAGCCGAAGGCGACGGCGACGCGGGCCGGTGGACCACGTGTGTCCAGGACATGGGCGTAGAGCAGCTGCCGCAGGCGCTGCGCGACGCGCGTCCGGTCGGCGCGGATGCGCGGCGGCCCGGAGGGCGTCGGGACGTCCCGGAAGAGGACGAGCAGCGGGGCGAAGAGCCGGGTGCGCAGGGCGCGGCCGAGCCGGAAGGCGGCCTGTTCGCCGCCGGAGAGCCAGACCCCGCAGACGACCGCGACGAGGACGTGCGCCGACCACATGCCGATGGCGCCGTGACCGGCGTGCATGGCCATGGAGTGACCGGACATGGCGTGCCCGGCCATGGCACCTGTGCCACCGCTCATGTCACCCATGGACATGCCGGCCATGCCGCTCATGGACCCGGCCATGTCGTGCCCCATGGGCATGCCGGGGTCCGTCCCCGGCATGCCCGTCGGCAGTCCGGCGCGGGCCGCCGCTGCCGCACGGGTGGCGTTGGCCACGACGTTCTGCGAGAGCGCGAAGAAGAAGTGCAGTCCGGTCTGCGCCCCGACGGTGGCGAGCGTGATCAGCAGCGGGCCGCGTTCGCGCCCCGCCATGAACCACGCGCCGCTGCCCGTGGTGCTCAGCGCGACCGCGACGGCCCACCAGGGGACGGTCGTGCCGGACATGACCGCGTGTCCCAGGGCAGCGAGCAGCACACAGACCGCTGCGAACACCGCGGCTCGCAGCGCTCGCGGACCCTGATGCGCCTGCCCTGCTCTCATGACGTGCACATCGTTGCACCCGCCCCGCGCGGTCCGACGGCGGGGGGCGCCTTGACGCCCGCACGACCCCCCGCACGGACGCATCGGCCCGCCCGTACCGTCCGCCCGGCCCGCCGCCCTTCGCCGCGTCCTCGACGCTCCGGAAAACCACACCACCCTGCGCAAAGGGTGATTAATCGATCGACACCCAACAAATCGGTTACGTGATCGATGCCTATAGTTGGCCGGGTGTTTTCGCGAATAAACGTCGCCGCGCGGCGTCGGCCCCAGGTGATCCTCTGGGCCACGGCGGGTGTGGCAGCCCTCGTACTCCTCGTCGCGCTGGAGATCGCCGCCCGCCGCTACGCCGGCGTGCCCGGGCCGTTGGCGACCCAGGTGCGTGAGGTGATCTTCGCCCCCAAGCCAGGGCCGCTGTACGGCGGCATGGCGTTGATGATGGTGGTGCTCACCTGGCGGCAACGGTTCATCGCGGCCGGTGCCGCGGTCGGCATCGACGTCGTCTTCGTACTGGTGCGGTGGGCGGTCGGCGCCGAGGTGCCCGAGGGCCACTACTTCGGCAACGGCGCGCTGTGGGTGATGCTGGGCTGCGCGGTCATCGCCGTCACGCGCCGCACCGGCCACGAACGCACCCTGCTGCTGAAGGGCGTCGCCCTGGGCCTGCTGCTGGTGGCCGGCCGCAAGATCGGCGACACCTGGCTGCTCATCACGGCGAAGACCCGCCCGACGGTGCTCGACCCCTACCTGGCCACCGCCGATCACGCGCTGGGCAACCCGTCATGGGCGATGGGCCGGATCCTCGAAGCCACCGGACCCATCGGCAACCGTCTTCTCGAGACGGTCTACGCCCAGCTCGCGGTGGCCGCGATCGTCGTCGCGCTGTACCAGCTGCGCAACGTGGCGGGCGAGCGCCGCTTCCCGAGGCACCATCTCGTGCGCACCTTCCTGGTGATCGGCCTCCTCGGGCCGGCCATCTACATGATCTTCCCGGTGGTCGGACCGGTCTTCGCCTACGGCCCGGGCGCCTCCGGCACCGGCGGCGTGCAGTGGGCGGTGGCCGACATATGGCCGCACACACCGCTGCCGGTCCATGTCCCGCACCCGGTGCCGTACGACACGATCACCCCTCGCAACTGCATGCCCAGCCTGCACACGGCATGGGCCACCGCGATCTTCATCCACACCCGCAAGGGACCGCGGCTCCTCCGCTTCGCGGGGGCGTTCTGGCTGGTCGCCACGCTCAGCGCCACGCTGGGATTCGGCTACCACTACGGCGTGGATCTCATCGCCGGCGTGGTGTTCTCGCTCACGACCGAGGCCGGTCTGCGCGCGTTCGACCGCGGCTGGGACCGGTCGGGGATCCAGCTGGTCGCCTACGGCACGACGGTCTTCGCCGCGCTCCTGGCGGCATACCGCTGGCTGCCGGTGGAAATGGCCGAGCATCCATGGGTGTTCGGACCGCTTCTCATCCTGGCGATGACCTCGGTGATCTACGGCTACGTACGGACCACCCGAGGCTGGGAACCGAAGGCCCCGGAGCCCGCGCCGGCACGGCGAGCGGAACCGCAGCCCGAACTGGTCTGAGTCACGATGCGCATGTGCGGGCGTCGCGGCACGCGCCCCGGCCCGCGAGGCGACGAGCCGCCCCGTACCGTCCGCCCGGCGGTACGAGGCGGTGGGCCGTCGGCTCGGGGGAAGGGCCGACGGCCCGGGTCCCGTCGCTCCAGTGGGACTCGCGTCTTCGAGTCAACCGTGCGACGGGCCGCGCCGGGAAGCGTGTGCGCGGGGGCGGCATGGGTGCGCCGCGCACACCCCGTGTGAACCGTCAGCCTCCGCTCGACTGCCGCCCCGCCTGCGAGCCGCCCTTGGTTCCGCTTCTGGTCCCGCCGCCGCGGTTGGGCAGCCAGCCGGCGCTGTTCTCGTCGCCGAAGCGGCTGCCTATCGCGCCCTTGATCACGGAGAGGGCCGCGGGCAGGGACGCGATCGCGGCCGCCTTGAGCGCGGAGACGTCGGTGAGGTCGAAACCGTCGGCGATGAGGAGGCCGAGGAAGGTGGTGACGTAGGCGGCGAGGGTGCGCTCGAGGATGTCGAGCAGGACTTTCTTGGACAGGGCAGTCATGGCCTTCTCGTGTCTCTTCCGTTCGCGTCGTATGGCTGAAGTGGCAGCGTGCTGGGTGTGCCGCCCCTACCGCAAGCCTGACGGTCCGTGAGACGTGTGCGGACCGGGCCCTGTCCGTGCCTCGCCCCCTGTGGGATGCTGCCCTCTTTGCGGGGGCCACCGAGGGCTGGGAGGGTCCGCATGGTCAACCCATGGCTGGCGCTGGTGTCCGGCGACGACCCCGCGGAGCGGTGCCGTGCGATCCGTGGCGCGCACGAGGCCTTCGTGGCCGGGGGCCGGGCGGGTCCGCACGTACGCGCCGTGGTCGCCGACTCCTGGCGGCGCTCGGCCGGAGCCCTGCCCGCGTCCGAGTTCCTCCCACCGGTCGAACTGACCGGCGCCGAGCTGGAGAACTACCGCCGGACGCACCCACTGGCCGCCGCGCTCCCCCTCTTCCGCGAACTGCTCGGCTCCATCGCCTCCGACGGCGCGCACCTCTTCTCCGTCTGCGACGCGGCGGGCCGCCTGCTGTGGGTGGAGGGACACGCGGGCATACGGAAGGGCGCCGAGCGCATGAACTTCGTCCCCGGCGCCCGCTGGGACGAGACCCACGCGGGCACCAACGCCCCCGGCACCGCCCTGGCCCTCGACCACGCCGTCCAGGTCTTCGCCACCGAGCACTACAACCGCCTCGTCCAGCCGTGGACCTGCGCCGCCGCCCCCGTCCACGACCCGCGCACCGGGCGGCTGCTGGGCGCCGTGGACATCACCGGCGGCGATCAACTGGCCTCACCCCAGAGCCTGGCGCTCGTCCAGGCCACCGCCCGCGCGGCCGAGGCACAGCTGACGGCGCCGGAACCGGTGCCCGGCCGCGTCCTGTCCGTACTCGGCCGGGACGAGGCGCTGCTGGTCGTGGACGGGCGCCGGTTACGCCTGGGCCGCCGGCACAGCGAGATCCTCGCCCTGCTGGCCGCCCACCCCGACGGGCTGACGGGCGAGCGGCTCGCGGCGGCGCTCTACGGCGACCGCCCGGTGCCGCCGGTGACCCTGAGGGCCGAACTGTCGCGGCTGCGACGGCTGGTCGGCCCGCTGCTCGCGTCCCGCCCGTACCGGCTGCGCGGCGAGGTCGACACGGACTTCGGCTGCCTGGAGCGGGAACTCGCCGCGGGCGGGCTGCGCGCCGCCCTCCACGCCTACGCCGGCCCCCTCCTCCCGCTGTCGGAGGCGCCCGGCGTGAAGATCGCAGGCCGGTAACACTGACAAATCCTTTCGTCCGCGTCGCCGTGCCCGCGACCCTGCACCTGCTGAACGTGGCCGCCGGCCGGCTCGACGCCTTCTGGCAGTTCGCCGGCGCACGCGCGGACCTGCTGCCCGGCGCGCTCCTCGTCACCGAGGCCGGCGGACGGATCTCCGACGCCGAGGGCCGCCCCTGGACCCCGCAGAGCGCCGGCTTCCTGGCCGCCGCGCCCGGCGTCCACGCCCAGGCCGTCGCCACCCTCTCACGCTGACCGAACACCACCCCACCCGCACACACGACAAGGGACCACACCCTCATGACCACGATCGCAGTACTCGGAAACGGCCGCGTCGGCGGCAACCTGGCCGCCGCCCTCACCCGCGCAGGGCACGAGGTGACCGTCGCGGACCGCACACCGGGCGCCGCCGCCGACGCCGCCCGACGCGCCCAGATCGTCATCAACGCCACCCCCGGCGCCGGCTCCCTGGAACGGCTCGTCGCCCTGCGCGACGAACTGCGCGGCACCCTCCTGGTCGACGTCTCCAACGCCACCACCGACGGACCGGACGGCCTGCCCGCCGACCTGCTCTACCCCGGCTCGAGCCTCGCCGAGCAACTCCAGGACGCACTCCCCGGAACACACGTCGTCAAGACCCTCAACACCATGCTCTTCCCGGTGATGACCGCCCCGGCCACGCTCAGCCAGACGCCCACCGTGTTCCTCTCCGGCGAGGACCTCCGGGCCAAGCAGACCGTCCGCGAACTCCTCACCGACCTCGGCCGGCACAACGAATGGATCACCGACCTCGGCGGGATCCGGACCGCCCGCGCGACGGAGGCCGCGATCCTGTTCGTGCCCCACGTGATCCGCTCCAGCGGATTCGTCCCCTTCGCGATCTCGATCACCCGCTGACCCCGGACCCAGCACACCACCCCCCGGCCGGCCCGTATCCGCCCCGCCACCACCGTGGCGATCGCCGTGCGGCCAGTGCCAGACGCCGTCGGGCGTGAAGAACTCGGCCACCGAGCCCGGCTCGCCCAGGTCGAGGCGGTGGACGAAGTCCACGACGACCCGCTCACAGGCACGCTCCGCGAGCATCCGGTCGACGGGAGTGATGGTCTCGGGATCCATGCTCCTTTCCACCAATCCCGACGGGCCGCAGGACAACGGTTTTTCCAGCATCGGATCAGCACTCGCCTCGGGCGCCCCGCACGTCCTCGGATATCCGTACGATCCCCGAGGAGAGCGCCCCCGACCGGCCCACTCCCCCAATACAAAAGCGCCGCCAATCAAACAGCCGACGGATTTCACGCCCCCTTTCCCCTCTCCCCGCAAAGGCGAAACAGCAATTCCCTGAGTTGGCGTCAACTACCCTTCCTGCACTAGAATTTACTCACGCACCCGCACAAAGGAGAGGCGCCGTCCATGGGCACCAAATTCATTGAGGTAGACGAATCCCACAAGGGTCAGCCCGGTGTGGAAGAAGGGGTGAAGACGATCGAGGTCGGTGGTCAGGCGATCACGACGCCGATCTTCGTTCAGCGGATCGACTTCGACGACCTCGCCCCCGAGGTGACGGATGACCTCATCACCGTCAAGTTCGCCGTGACGGTGGCCGAGGAGATGGAGGACCTGACGGGGGATGTGCACGAGGACGGTTCTCCGGTGACGGAGATCAAGGAGATCCAGGTGCCCAGGTGGCTCGAGGTCGACCTGGGGCCCGAATCCCTCAAGCGGTACGAGGAGATCATGGCGCCCTTCTTCGCCGCCGCTCGTGAGACCGAGGCGCCGACCGTGCCCGCGCCGCGCAAGCGCCGGAAGAAGTGATCTCGTGCCCCTCTCCCGCTCGGCGGGAGAGGGGCTTCGTCGTCCGAGGCCACGCGTGCGGCGTGAAGCCGGATGACCCGTCACCGGAACGCCGAACCACCCAGCCACGGGAACCCTTGTCGTCCCTCTCAGTTGTCCGGCGCGATCAGTTCCATGGACCGTACGGCCGCGGACAGGGCCCGGTCGTCGCCCTCCGAGGTCCAGGAAGTCACGTCGCACGCCGTGTCCGTCAGTTTGATGACGTGTTCGTCGCCGTGCGCGGCGGCCCGTTCGAAGGCTTCCTCCGGGGTGAGGAGGCCGGCGCGCAGTGGCGGCAGCGCTTCCGCGGGGGTGTAGAGGGACGTGATCGCCGCGCTCGCCGCCCAGGCCGCGCCGAGGGAGGGGGCCCAGAGGTCGCGGGGAAGGGCGGGCAGCGTGCGCAGTACCGCGTTCGGGGCCGTGGCGGCGTGTACGAGCATCACCGGGTTGCCGTGGGCGTGGTCGGCGTAGCGGCGGGTGGAGGCCCGTACGAGTGCGGACAGTTGGCAGTGGGCCGCGTCCGGGTCCTGGGGGGTGTTGACGGACTCGGCGGCCTTGAGCCAGCCGTCGGTGCCGGGGAGCTGGGCCAGGCCGTTCAGGACGCCGGTGCGCTGGTCGGCGATCGGGGGGAGGGCGGCGAGCGCCTCGGCGGGGGTGGCCGTGCCGACCGGGCGTACGGTCACCGGCAAGGGGGTGTGGCGGGCCGCCCAGTAGCCGAGGGCGTGCGCGAATTCGGCGGTGCGCGGTGTTTCCTCCCTGTCTTCGAGGAGGGTGCGGACGGCGTGGCCGACGCGTATGGCGGGGTGGGTCGCGCCGCCCGCGATGCCGGGCAGGAGCCGCGGCCACCACTCGGTCAGCACCTCGCGCCAGGGGCGTTCGGCGACCTGCCGTGCCATGTACGTGGTCCAGTCGGTGACCCGGGACGGGTCGCCCAGCGCCTCCCTCCAGTTGATGTCCGTGATGCGCGTGCGCGCGCCCGGTGTGTCCTCGAGTTTGGTGACGTAGTGGTCGAGCCAGCGGTGGACGGTGCACGCCTGGCCGTTCCTGACCAGGGCCTCGACGGCCATCGGGCCGTGGTTGCTGAGGAAACCACGGAATTCCGGGCCGGTGGCGTGCAAGCGTTCCAGAGCCTCGTCGAGTGTTCCGCTCGTCGTGTCCATGCTTCGAGGCTAGGCCGGTGCCGGGGCGGGCGTATCGGGCTGCGGCTCTACGCCGTCGGCCGTAAGGCGGAGGTCGGAGGCCCTTCGACCGAGGTACCTCACCCCCACCGAGAGCCCCGGTCCGCGAGGTGGCGGACCGGATGGTTCGGTACCACCCCCAAATAATCTCGGTACCCGTACCGGTACGGACCGTGCTGTCCGATCCGCTCCCCGTGCCCATGCTGTGAATGCGCCCTGGAGTTCGGGGCGTGCTCGCTCAACGGGAGGAATCAGTGCCCAAAACGCTCAATGGGGAAGAGACCCCGTTGCACGGTTTGTCAGCGGAGCCGCTCGACGGGAGCGTGCGCATCCGAGCCCGGGTCGAGATCCCGGTGCAGCGCGCCGACGGCGCCTGGCAGCCCGGCCAGATGATCACCTTCAGCGGTCTCGGCGACGGCCTGGAGCACGTGGCCGTGCAGTTCGGACCGATCGCCGAGGTCCCGTTGGTGCGGCTGCACTCCGAATGCCTGACCGGCGATGTCTTCGGCTCCGCGCGATGCGACTGCGGTCCGCAGCTGACGGAGTCGATGCAGCTGCTCGCCGCCTCCGGCGGTGTGCTCCTCTACCTCCGCCAGGAGGGGCGCGGCATCGGCCTGTACAACAAGCTGGACGCCTACCGGCTCCAGGACGGCGGCCTGGACACCTTCGCGGCCAACCGGGAGCTGAACTTCTCGGACGACCTCCGGGACTACCGCTCGGCGGCCCAGATGCTGCACACGCTCGGGGTGAAGCGGATCAAGCTGCACACCAACAACCCGGACAAGGCAGCGCAGCTGGCCTCGTACGGCATCGAGGTCGCGGAACAGATCCGGACCGGAATCTTCCGTAACGAGCGCAACGACCACTACCTGCGTGCCAAGGCCGAATACGGCGGCCACTCGATCGAACTCGTGGAAGGAACAGCGTGATCCAGCACCGAGGACCCATCAGCGGCATCGCGGCCTGGGAGAACTCCTATGTCGCCACCGCCGGCTACGACAACCAGGTCATCTGCTGGGACCAGCGGACCGGAACGGCCCTCGCCCGCTCCTTCCACGACCACCTGGCCAACCAGTGCGCGTTCTCGCCCGACGGGCGCCACCTGGTGACCTCCTCCAGCGACTACACCGCCCGGCTGTGGACTGTGCCGGAGCTGCGCCTGGTGGCGGTACTCGCCGACCAGGAGGACGACGTGGAGATGTCCGTCTTCCACCCCTCCAAGGAGCTGATAGCCACCGCGTCGCGCGACCACCGGGTGCGGGTCTACGACTTCACCGGGAACCTCGTCGCCACCTTCGCCGGGCACACCGCCGATGTCATCTCGGTCGAATGGGCCCGGGACCGCGACGAGCTGATCTCCTCCAGCGACGACGGCACCATCAAGCGGTGGTCGCTGGAGAGCGGCGCCCTCGTGGCCGACCTGGACATGGACGGCGTCGAGACCGACACCATCGCCATCTCCTCCGGCGGCACCATCTTCGCCGGCAACGACGAGGGCCAGATCATCGTCGTCGACGACGCCGGGCGCACCGTGGTGCCGGCCCACGAGGCGGGCATCAAGCGCCTGGTGCTGGACGACTCGCGCGATCTGCTGGTCAGCCTCAGCTACGACCGCACCATGCGGCTGTGGAACGTCGCCTCCGGCAAGCCGGAACTGCGCGACACCACCGCCCTGCCCGACGACGTGTGGCCCCGCTCCTGCGCGTTCGCCGGCGGGTCCCGGCTGGTCTTCGCGACCTTCGGCGCCGGCTACCGCGGCTACGACTACGAGGGCTGCGCGTGGGACGCGGGCGAGGTGCCGCCCACCCAGGGTGTCAACGCCGTGCTCTCGTCCGCCGGTTCCACGCTGACCATCGGCGACGCGGGCATCGTGCACCGCGACGGCGAGGTCCTCGCCCGCACCGGCAGCCTGTGCAACTTCCTCACCCCCCTCGGCGACCTGGTGCTCTCCGGCGGGCAGCTCGGCAAGGTCTTCGACGCCCTCACCGGGCGCGAACTCCACCAGCACCGCTCGCCGCTCAACTGCGGCGCCGCCTTCGAGCACAACGGGCAGCGGTACGCCGTGGTCGGCGCGTACACCGGTGAGGGGCTGCTGCTGCGATTCGACGGGCCCGGCGCGGTGGAGCACGTGGCCGACCTGCCGTTGCACACCAACGCCGTCAAGGGTGTCGCCGTCTCCGGTGACCTGATCTTCTCGGTGGCCGCCGACGCCTCCGCGACCTGGTACCGCATCTCGGACCTGTCGCGGGTCGCCACGGCCGAGGACGCCCACGACCGGATCGCCAACGGCTGCGCCGGCCTGGGGGGCGGCTGGTTCGCCAGCGTCAGCCGCGACCTGAAGCTGCGCATCTGGGACCCGGAGCAGCGTCCCGAGGTCCTCGACACCCCGCACACGCACTCCATCAAGTGCGTCGCCGCCTCCGACGACGGCCGCACCGTCGCCACCGGCAGCTACAACGGGCGCGTCGCGCTCTACGACCGCGTCGCCGGCGGGTGGTCCTCGGCCGTCCGGCCGACGACCGCGGGGATCTCCTCGCTCACCTATGACGCGGAGCACCACTGCTTCGCCGCCTCGTCCTACGACGGACAGGTGTACACCATCGGCATCTGAGCCCACCCCCCACAGGCGGTTCCGGGGGAGGCGAGGGGACGACCCGCCTCCCCCGGAACCCATGCCCGCACACCGACGCACTCCACATGACAGGACCGCTCCGCATGGACGACAGCCATCCGATAGCCGACCGGTACGACGTCGAACGTACCGAGGCCGTCCCCCTCGACGAGGCCGCCTACGCCGCCGTCCTGAACAGCGACTTCCAGCACCACTACGCCGACGGCCGGGACATCTGGACCGGTGAGGAGGCGATGCGCCGGGCGCCGCGGCTGCTGATGGGCGCGCTCGGCGGACAGGCCGACGCCCACGTGCTCGACCTGGGCACCGGCCGCGGTCTCGACGCCGCGATCCTCCTCGACGGCGGCCACCGGGTCACCGGCATCGACCTCGTCGCGGCCCCCGAGTGGGAGGCCATCACCCGGCGGCGGCCCGGCCGGGCCCGGTTCCTGGCGACCGCGGTGCTCGACCTGCCGGGCACCGCGGAGTTCGACGCGGCGCTGGACAACGGGTGCTTCCACCACCAGCACCCCGACGCGTACGGGAGCTACCTGCGCCGGATCCACGAACTGCTGCGCCCGGGCGGCCTCTACACCCTCTCCGTCTTCCACGCGGCGGGCGGCACCGGCGGGCTGTACACCAACGAGGGGAACCGGCTGTACCGGGAGTTCACCGAGGACGAGCTCGACGAGCTGATCGGCACGCACGGCTTCACCCCCGTCGAGACGCACCGGGTGCCCCGCGCGGTCGCGGGACTCACCTATCTGGTGAGCACGTTCCGCCGTACCGGGGACGGCGGACGATGAGCACGCGTCCGTACCGCACGGCCGCCGCCACGGCCACGGCCGTGCTGCTGGCCCAGGCCGCGCTCACGGGCACGCCCGCGCGGGCCGCGGGTTCCCCGGAGGAGTGGACCGGCACGTGGGGCACCGCGCCCGCGCCCGCCGCACCCACCGGCATCTCGCGGGAGGGCGTCGACAACCGGACCGTCCGCATGGTCGTCCACACCTCGGCCGCCGGCGGCGAGCTGCGCCTGCGGTTCTCCAACGCCCATGGCACGGCCCCGCTGGCCCTCGGCCGGAGCACCGTCGCGCTGGCCGGATCCGGCTCCTCCCCCACCGCGGCGCCCGGCACCCTGCGGCCGGTCACCTTCGACGGCGGCGCCACCGGCACGACCGTGCCCGTGGGGGCCGAGGTCCTCAGCGACCCCGTGCCGTTCGAGGTGCCGGCCGACCTGGACCTCCTGGTCAGCGTGCACCTGCCGCGGCCGACCGGGCCGATGACCTGGCACTGGCTCGCCCAGCAGAGCAACTACGTCTCCGAGCCGGGCGACCACGCGGCCGAGAGCGCGGGCGGCGCGTACACCCGGACCGAGACGTCCTGGTTCTTCCTGACCGGCGTCGACGTCCGGGGCCCGGGCACGCGCGGCACGGTCGTGGCCCTCGGCGACTCGCAGACCGACGGGGTGAAGTCCACCCAGGACGCCGACGCGCGGTGGACGGACGCCCTCGCCCGGCGCATCACGGCCGACCCCGCGACCCGGGGCATGGGGGTGCTCAACGAGGGCATCGGCGGCAACCGGATCCTGCGCGACGGCTCCGAGACCGACCGGCCGCAGCGCGGGACCAGCGCGCTGGGACGGCTGGAGCGCGATGTGACCGACCGGCCCGGGGTGCGGACCGCCGTGCTCTACGAGGGCATCAACGACCTCCAGTTGGAGCCCCGCGCCACCTCCGCGCAGGTGCTCGACGGGCTGCGCACCATGGCCGAGCGGCTGCGCGCGCGGCACATCCGCGTCGTGGTGGGCACCTTGACGCCCTTCAAGGACTCCCCCTTCTACACCCCCGAGGCCGAACGCGCGCGCGTCGAGGTCAACACCGCGCTGCGCTCCCCCGCGGCCCTGGCCGCCTTCGACGCCGTCGTCGACTTCGACGCGGCCGTACGCGACCCGGCCGACCCGCAGCGTGTCCGGGCCGCCCTCGACGGCGGCGACCACATCCACCTGAACGACACGGGCTACCGGACCCTGGCCGACGCGGTGCCGCTCACCGCGCTGACCGGAGGCGACGTTCCCGGCGCCCATGGGAGAAAGTCATGACCACCAGCACCCCACCGGTCGTCCTCGCCAACCCCAACACCCTCTCCGACCGGGCGGCCATGGGCCTGCCCGACACCTTCCGGGCGCGCGGCCCCCGTTGGGGCCTCGCGGACCACCGGGATCTGCTGTCCATGGAGGCGGCGGCGCTCGTCGTGGTGGCGGAGGACCCCGCCGAGCCGTTCGCCCGGCGCCACGCCGCCGGCACCGTCCTGGGGATGGTCGGCGACCCGCGGATCCGCCCCGAGGACCCGCCGATGGCCGACGTCCCGGCGGCCCGCGTCCGTCTGGGTCTCGACCCCGGACAGGTCGGCCCGGTCACCGGGCGCTGGCGCCACGCGGGCGTGGAGGAGGAGTGGATCGCCAAGGAGTGCCCCGTGTACGAGCGGGACCTCCCGGCGTTCCGGATCGCCCTGCACCCGGTGACCAACGTGGAGTACCGGATCTTCCTTGAGGACACCGGGAGTTGCCTGCTGCCGTCGAGCTGGCGGTTCGGCGTCTATCCGGAGCGGCTCGCCAACCACCCGGTGTGGACGGTGTCCGCGGAGGCCGCCGACGCCTACGCGGCGTGGCTCGCCCGGCGCACCGGGCGCGGTTTCCGGCTGCCGACCGAGGCCGAGTGGGAGTACGCGGCCTCCGGCGGGGACGGCCGCGAGTTCCCGTGGGGGGACGACTTCCGGCCGGAGTGCGCCAACACGGTGGAGGAGGGACCGCTCGCCACCTCGCCGATCGGGGTGTACCCGGCGGGCCGCTCCCCGTTCGGGGCGCACGACATGGCCGGCAACGTCGAGGAGTACACGGCGGACGACTACGGCCCCTACCCCGGCGGGGAAGCCGTCGCCGACGACCTCGCCGTGACCCGTGGCACGTACCGCGTGGCCCGGGGCGGCAGTTTCACCCGCTTCGGCGACCTCGCCCGCTGCCGCCGGCGGCACGGCTGGTACGAACGGGACATCTACGCGATGGGCTTCCGGCTCGCGGAGACGCCGTGACGACCGAGCCCGCCGCCTGTGCGGCGGAACTGCGGGCCATGCGCCGGGCCTTGGAGCTCGCGGTCACCGCGCTGGGCCGCACCAGCCCCAACCCGGTGGTCGGCTGTGTGCTGCTGGATCCCGAAGGGGCCACGGTCGCCGAGGGGTTCCACCGGGGCGCGGGCCACCCGCACGCGGAGGCCGAGGCCCTCGCGGCCGCGGGCGACCACGCGCGGGGCACCACCGCCGTGGTCACTCTGGAGCCGTGCGCGCACCAGGGCCGCACCGGCCCGTGCGCCGACGCCCTGCTGCGCGCGGGCGTCACCCGGGTCGTCTACGCGGTGCCCGACCCCACCCCCGGTGCCGCGGGCGGCGCGCGGCGGCTGCGCGACGCCGGGGTCGAGGTGGTGGCCGGAGTGCTGCGCGAGGAAGCCGAGCGCGCCAACGAGCTGTGGCTCACCTCCGTGCGGACCGGCAGGCCGTACGTCACCTGGAAATTCGGCGGCACGCTCGACGGCCGCTCCGCGGCGCCCGACGGCACCTCCCGCTGGATCACCGGCCCCGCGGCGCGGGAGGACGCCCACCGGCTGCGGGCCTCGCACGACGCGGTGCTGGTCGGGTCGGGGACCCTGCGCGAGGACGATCCGCACCTGGGGCTGCGCCACGGCGTGCCGGGCAGGCCGCCGCTGCGTGTGGTGCTGGACCGCACCGGAGGCATCCGCCCGGACGCGCGCGTCCTGGACGACGCGGCGCCGACCCTGGTGGTCGTCGGCCGTGCCGCGCCCGGACCCGAGCTGCCCGGCGGCCACGAGGTGCTGGCCCTGCCGGAGGCCGACGGGCGGCTGGACATCGGGGAGTTGCTGGCCGAGCTGTACGGGCGGGGGCTGCGTTCCGTGCTGCTGGAGGGCGGTGCCCGGCTGGCGGGCGAGTTCGCCGCCCGGGGGCTGCTGGACCGGGTCGTGGCCTATGTCGCGCCGGTCCTGCTCGGCTCCACGGGGCGCGCGGTGCTCGACGGCTTCGGCGCCGGGACGCTGAGCGAGGCGGTGCGGCTGCGTCTGGACGAGGTGGAGCGGCTCGGCGACGACGTACGGCTGGTGCTGCGCCGTCCGCTGCCCGGCGCGAAGGGCCCGCGGTGAGCCCCAAGGTCGCGGTCGTCCACCACAGCCGGCGCGGCACCGTGCGGGCGCTCGCCGAGGCGGCCGCCGAGGGAGCCGCGTCCTTCGGCGCCCAGGTGCGGCTGCTGGGCGTCGAGGACGCGGAGGCGCCGGAAGCGGCCCGGGCGTGGCCCGAGCGCCCGGCCTCGCCCGACGACGTGCTGTGGGCGGACGGCCTGGTGCTGGCCACGCCCACGTACTTCGGCAACGTCTCCTCGCCCTTCAAGCGCTTCCTGGAGTCGACCTCCCCGCTGTGGCGCGAGGGGCTGCTGGCCGACCGGGTGGTGACGGGCATGACGTCCTCCACCTGCGTCCACGGCGGCCGCGAGGCCACGCTGCTGACGCTCTATCAGACGATGTACCACTGGGGGGCGTGGACGCTGGGCGCCGATCCCGCGGATCCGCTGTTCCGGCGGATGGGGGCGAACCCGTACGGGCTGTCCGTCACCTCGCACCGCGACGCAGCGGCCGGCGAGCCGGAGCTCACCGCGGCCTGGGCGCTCGGCCGCAGGCTGGCCGAGGTGACCGCCCGCGCCCGGTCCGGCACCGGGCCGGGCCCCACGGGGCCGGACCGCGCCCGGGTCACGGTCGTGCGCTGCGCGCGGGACGAGCCGGTCCGGCTGCTGGCACACGAGTGCGCGGCCGGGGCCCGTGAGCTCGGGGCCGAGGTCCGGCTGCGGGGGCCGGAGGAGCCCGCCGCGGCGGACGATGTGGCGTGGGCGGACGCGGTGGCCTTCGGCGCACCGGTCCGCTCCGGCTCGATGGCCGCGTCCATGCTGGGTTTCCTGCAGTCGCTGGAGCCCCCGGCGGGTCCGGGGCCGCTGTCGGGCAAGCCGGCCAGCGGCTTCGTCGCCACCGCGCACCCGCAGGCCGGGAGCGAGTCGGCCCTGCTGTCCCTGCACCATGTGCTGCACCACTCGGGCGCGCTGGTGGTACCGCCCGGCTACACCGATCCCGCGGTGTTCGCCGCGGGCGGCAATCCCTACGGCACCTCGCACGCGCGCTCGGCGGGGGCCCTGCCCGGGCCCGAGGTCCTGGCGGCCGCCCGCCACCAGGGGCGGCGCCTGGCCCTGGCCGGCGCGCGGCTGAGTCGCCGCGCGGTCCCGGCCGGCGCCGTGATACCCGACGACATCCTTGAGGAGAAGGTAAGTTGACCGTTCAGCAGTACGACGAGATAGGCGAGGCGTACGAGGGGTTCAAGACGCTGCCCCTGGCCCGGTACCCGGAGCGGGGCAGCTTTCTGCGGATGCTCGGGGACCTGACGGGCAAGTCGGTCCTGGACCTGGCGTGCGGGACCGGCTTCTACACCCGGCAGGCCAAGCGGCTCGGCGCCGCGGACGTCCTGGGCGTCGACGTCTCGGCCGAGATGGTGGCCGCAGCCCGCGCCATCGAGGAGCGCGCCCCGATGGGGGTGCGGTACGCGGTCGCCGACGGGGCGGAACTGCCGCCCTTCGAGCGGCCCTTCGACGCGGCGACGGCCGTCTATCTGCTCAACTACGCCGACGACCCGGCCGCGATGGAGCGGATGTGCCGGGGGGTGCGCCGGAGCCTGCGGCCGGGGGGCGAGTTCTTCGTGCTCACCCAGGCCCCCGGCTTCCGCTTCGACGGCCCGTCCACGGACAAGTACGGGTTCCGTTACGTGCCGGAGGGCGAGAGCGCGGTCGGCAGGCAGGTCCGCATCACCGCGCTGCTCGATCCGCCCATCGAGTTCCTCACCCACTACCCGCGGCGCGATGTGTACGAGGGCGCGCTGGCGGCGGCCGGTTTCAGCGAGGTGACGTGGGTGCCGCTCTCGGTGCCGGAGGACGGCGTCGCGGCCTTCGGGGCGGAGTTCTGGGAGGACTTCCTCGTCAACCCGCCACTGGAGATGCTGCACTGCCGGGCGTGACGCCGCATCCTGCCGACAGCGCCGTTGGCCCCCGCGATCCGCGGGGGCCAACGGCGCTGTCGGGCGTGTGCCCTCAGAGCAGCCACGGCCGGGAGTCGTCCGCCGGCGGCAGTCCCGCGTTCTGCCGGGCCGCCGCCGCGATCCGGTGGATGTGGAACAGCAGCCGGACCGCGGCCCCCGGGTCGTCGAAGGTCACCTGCCCGTCCTCCCTCTCGCGCAGCACCTGCGCGGCGCGGCCGATGACGGTGCGCGGTCCGACGATGTCGGCGCCGGCGCTGAAGAGCATGCGCTCCGCTTCGCAGTACGGCGGCGGCGAGGGCACCGCCGGGCCCGCCGAGGTGGTCAGGACCGCCACCGGCTTGCCGGCCAGCGGGGAGTCCTCGGCCGACCAGGTCAGCCAGTTCAGCAGCGTGCGCAGTGACGCGGCCGGCGCGGCCTCCGACTCGGGCGTGGTGATCACGATCCCGTCGGCGAGCGCCGCCATCTGCCGCAGCGTGTCCGCCACGGGGTGGGTCGGGGCGATGCCGGAGCCCGCCCGGGCCAGCACGGACGGTGCCGTGCTGACGACGAGGCGGGTGCCCGAGGCACCGGGCGACGCGAGCGCGCGGAGCAGCGGACCGCCGAAGGGGTCGTCGTCGGCCGGTGCGCTCAACCCCAGGAGCAGCATGTCTTCCACGGTCGGTCTCTTTCCCTGTTGTCGCGGATTCCCTGTTGTCGCGGTCGGGTCTACCGGGCCGCGGCGGGCCGCAGCCGCCGGGAGACGAGCACGCCGGCCAGGGCCAGCACGGCGGTGAGGACGAAGGTGCACAGGAGCGCGGTACGGGTCGTCGAGCCGTGCTGGTGCGCCATGGCCATGGCCGCGCCGCCCAGGCCCGCGATCAGGCCGGTGGCGAGGGTCTGGGCCAGCTGCAGCGAGCCGCTGACCAGGCCCTGCTGCTCGCCCGGCGTCTGCTCGAGGGTGTCGGTGGTGGCGGCGTTGAAGGCGATGCCCATGCCGATGCCGCCGATCGCCCAGCCGACCACGGCGATCAGGGCCGGGATCGCCTCGACGAGGATCGACAGTGCCATGATCACCACGCCGACGAGCAGGATGACGAAGCCGAGCGTGACGCTGCCGGTGCGGCCGCTCTTGTCCTTGCCGTCGAGCTTGGCCTGGTAGGCGGAGCCCAGCACCCAGGTGATGGCACCGGCGGAGAGGCCGAGGCCGGCCATGGAGGCGCTCACGTCGCGGAGTTCCTGGAGGCCGAGCGGGAGGAACGCCTCGCTGCCGAAGTAGACGGCGCACAGCAGGAAGCGGACGCCGATGCCGGCGCCGATGCCGGGGCGGAGGCTCAGCGTGCCCTCCGGGGTCACCCGGCGCAGCGTCGGCACCGCGACGGCCGCACCGATCACGGCGAGCGGGATGAGCAGGGCCAGGTTCTTCAGCAGGAGCGCCTGGAGGAGCAGCGCGGTGCCGGCGGTGAGGAGGATGCTGGCGGCGAGCGGGCCCTTCCACCAGGGGCCGGCGGGGGCGGCGGAGGCCGCGCCCTGCGGGCGGTCGAGCTTGCGCAGTCCGGGCAGGGTGAGCGCGGCGGCGATGGCGATCAGCGGCAGCATCAGCAGGAAGACCCCGCGCCAGCTGGTGTGTTCGGCCAGGGTGCCCGCGATGACCGGGCCGATGAGCGAGGGGACGGTCCAGGCGGAGGACAGCAGGGCGAACATCCGCGCCCGCAGGTGCTCGGGGTAGGCGAGCCCGATCATGGTGTAAGCCATGCTCATGACAGCCCCGACGCCGAGACCCTGGAGGGCCCGGCCGAGCAGGAAGAGCGGCCAGGAGGTGGCGGCGCCCGCCGCGGCACAGCCCACCGCGAAGATCAGCATGCCGATGGCCATGGACTTGGCCGGGCCGGTGCGGTCGGCCGAACGGCCGGCGACGACCGTACCGATGATGTTGGCCAGCATCAGCGCCGACAGGCCCCAGCCGTAGGCCCCCAGGCCGTCCAGGTCCCGCGCGATGTCGGGCAGCACGGTGGCCACACCCAGCGACTCGAAGGCGACCATGCTCACCGAGAGGATCACCCCGAGCGTCAGGGCCCGGTACGCCCCCGAGAAGACGCTCTCCATCGCCGCGGCCCCGTCGGCGGCCGGTGCCGCGCTCGGCGCACCGGTCCCTTCGGCGACCTCGTTGACATCTTGCGACACGACGAACCTCCTGAGGGAAAAAGTTTCATTCCGTTCCGGACCGGAATCTATTTCAGCTTACCTATACTGAGGGCATGGTGAACACCCCGAACGGCGCTCTGGCCGAAGCACACGAATCCGGCCGGCAGCGCGCGGGCAGGCCCCGGGACGGGCGCATCGACGCGGCGGTGCCCGCGGCGGTGATGGAGCTCCTGAACGAGTCGGGCTACGGCAGCCTCACGCTCGAAGCCGTGGCCGCCCGCGCCGGCACGAGCAAGCCGGCCCTGCGCCGCCGCTGGCGGTCCCGGCAGCACCTCGTCGTGGACGCGCTCGTCACCACGGTGGGCACCGCCCCGACCCCGGACACCGGTTGCACGCACTGCGACCTCATCGCCGGGATCGGCACGCTCAGCCAGGCGTTCGGCACCTCCTTGGGCCGGCGCGTGCTGCCCGCGCTCGTCGCCGACCTCGCCGACACCCCGGATCTGGAGAGCGCGTTCCTGGAGAAGTTCTTCCACACCCGCCGCGCCTCGACCGCCGAAGCCCTGCGGCGCGGCATCCGCCGGGGCGACATCCGGCCCGAGGCGGACATCGACCTGCTCCTGGACATGCTGGCCTCGACCACCTACTACCGGGTGCTCTTCGGACATCTGCCGGTGACGCCCTCACTCGCCGAGGACGTGGTGCAGGTCGTCATGTCCGGGGTGGCCACCGATCAGTGGCGCGACCGGCACGGGGTCCTCGACGACTTCTGATCCGGAGCACCGGGCGGGCGGGGGCCCGGGGCCCGGCACCAGACGAACGGGGTCGCACGGGGCGAGCGGGACGAGCGGGAGGGGAACTGCTGTGCTGAGCCGGGACAGTGAGATGGGTGCCGTCGACCGCGCCCTGAACACCGCGGACGCGGGGATGGGGGCGAGCCTGCTGCTGGAGGGCGGCATCGGCGTGGGCAAGTCGCACCTGGTGCGCGCCGCGCTGCAAGCCGCCCGCGGCCGTGGCTTCGAGACGGTCGCCGCGCGGGCCGTACCCCGGGAGCGGGACCGGCCGTGCGGGGTCCTGCACCAGGTCCGCGACCAGTTGCTCGGGGTGCTGGGCGCGCGGACGCCACCGGAGCGGCTCCTGTCCGGGGAGGGCTCGGCCGAGCGGGAGGCGGCCGGACTCCACCGGCTGACCGTCGCGGCGGCGGACCGCGCGCCGCTGCTCATCGTGATCGACGACCTCCAGTGGACGGACGTCGCCTCATTGCAGTGGCTCGGCTATCTGATGGCACGTCTGGAAGGCGTGCCGCTCGTCCTGCTGGCCACCTTGGGGCTCGACCGCCCCGACCTGACGGGCCGCGCCGGAGGCGACCCCGCCGAGACCCCTGCCGGGGTCGCCTCCGGCTTCCACCGCCGGATGGTGCTCCAGGGCCTCAGCACCGACAGCGTCGGCTATCTGCTCGCCTCCTTCCTGGGCGAGCGGATCAGCGGCGACCTCGCCGGCGCCTGCCTTACGGCCACCGGCGGCTACCCCTGGCTGCTCCAGGCGCTGCTGCGCGAACTGCGCCGCACCGGGCTCGGACCGGTGGAGTTACCCGCCCACCGGGTCGCGGAGCTGGGGCCGGTGGAGGTCGCGGAGACCCTCCTCGCCCGTCTGACCGGCTGCTCCCCCGACATCGAGGCCGTCCTCGAAGCGGCGTCGATCGTCGCCCCCGGGGCGGACGGCGAGCTCGTCGCACGGCTCACGCGCCTCGACCCCACCGAGGCCGCCGACGTGCTCTACCGACTGGTGCGCTGCGGTGTGCTGACCGAGGGCCCGGACGGCATCGGCTTCGGCCAGCCCGTGGTGGCGGCCGCGTTCCGGGCCCGGATGCGGCCCAGCGAACGGGCCCGGCTGCACGCCGAGGCGGCGAAGGCCCTATATGCCACCGGCGCCGCCCGCGAGCGCGTCTCCGCGCACCTGCTGCCCGGTTCACCGATCGGCACGCCCTGGGCCCGGCGGCTGCTCGTGGACGCCTCCGACGCGGCGCTCGCCGACGGCGACCTGCCGCGGGCCCGGGTTTGCCTGGAGCGCGGACTGGCCGAGTGCGGCCCCGGGGAGGAGGCGGACCTGCTGCGCCGCCTCGGCCGTATCGAGCTGGCGGACGGCCCCGAGGCCGCGGTCACCAGGCTGCGCCGGACGGTCGACCTCCTGCGGGGGAACACCCAGCACCGCGCCATGGTGGTCCTGGACCTCGCGCAGGCCGTGGCCATGGCCGGGGATGTGGCCGAGGCGCTGCGGATCGTCCGGGAGGAGGCCGGGGAACTGGCCCGCTCGGGAGCCGACAAGAAGCTGCGGGCGGGTTTCCACGCCGTCCGCGACCTGCTCGAACTCCTCGCGGGCCACACCGCCCCGACCGCCCGACCGGCGCTGCTGAGCGAGGCCGCACGGTCCCCGTGGGTGCGCCGTGCGGAGGCGGCCCTGCCGGCCATGAGCGCGCACTGGAGCGGCCGGCAGCGCGCCGACGCCGTACGGCAGGCCCGTCTCGCACTGAGCGAACCGGTCTCCTCCGTGAACGACCACGCCCTGATGCGGCTCGGGCTCGTCCTCGTCCTGGCCCGCTCGGGCGCCGGGGAGGAGGCGCTGGAGACCGCCCGCACGATGCTGGCCGCGGCGAACGCCGAGGGCTCCCGCACGGTCGCCGCCCTCACCCGCGCCGCGCTCGCGGAGTGCGCCTTCCGGACGGGCCGGCTCGGCGAGTGCCTGGACGCGGCGCACGAGGTCCTGGAGCGCGGTCCGGAGCCGGCCGGGCACACCTGGCTGGGCTCCGCGCTGGTCCGCGGCTGGTTCGGCAGCGCGCTCCACGAGTCCGGCGAACCCGACCGGGCCCAGCGGGTGCTGCTGGAACCCGAGTTGGAGACCACCGCCCCCGCGGTGGCCCTGCCCGGGCTGCTCTTCCACCGGGGCAGGCTGCAGGTGGCGATGGGGCGCGTGCCCTCCGGCCTGGCCGATCTGGAGGAGTGCGGCCGGCTGCTGCGGCAGCGGGGCTGGACCAACCCGGCCCTGTACCCCTGGCGTTCCGAGGCCGCCCTCGCCCACGCCCGGCTCGGTGACGAGAGCGCCGCGCAGCGGCTGGTGGCCGAGGAGCTGACCCTGGCCAGGGCCTACGGCACCTCCCACGCGGTCGGCGTCGCCCTGCGGGCCGCCGGGCTGCTGGCACCGGCGCAGGAGCGGCCGGCGCTGCTGGGCGAGGCGGCCCGGCTGCTGCGGGAGGCCGGGGCCGCGCTCGACGAGGCCCGGACCCTGCGCGACCTGGGGCGCGAGCTGATGCGCGCCGACCGGGCCCGGCAGGCCCGTGAACACCTGCGCGCCGCCGCCGCGCTCGCCGAGAAGTGCGGCGCCCACACGCTCGTGCAGGAGCTGCGCCGGGACATGATCGAGGCGGGAGCCCGGCCGCGCCGCCACACCGAGACGGGGCCCGGCTCGCTCACTCCGGCGGAGCGCAGGACCGCCCTGCTCGCGGCCGAGGGGCTGACCAACCGGGAGATAGCCGACCAGTTGTACGTCACGCGGCGCACCGTGGAGATGCATCTGAGCCGGGTGTACCGGAAGTTGTCGATATCGGACCGCCGCTCCCTCCGGCTGGTGACCGGTGACCGGCACGGGCACGAGGCCACCGCTCCCTGCGCGTGAGCGCGGGAGCGGCGGCGGGTCGTCCCCCGCAGAGCCGGGAGCGGCCGCGGTCCCGGTGGCGCGTGGCCCTGGCCGGGGCCGTCCGGGCCGCCCTCGCGCCGAAGTCACGCCACGGCCGGGCCGTCATACCGCGGCCATGTCGTCGGCGCTGTCCTGCGCGCCGACGCCCGCGCCGGGCAGGCGGCCGTCCTCAGGGTGGCCCGCGCGGATTCCGGTGCCGCCGGGCAGCTCGGCGAAGTGGTCCGTCAGCCCGGAGCGGCCGGGCACGGAGAGCTTGCGGTAGACACGGCTCAGGTGCAGTTCCACCGTCCGCTGGGTGACGAACATCTTCGTCGCGATCTCCCGGTTGGTTAACTTCGCGACGGCCATCAGGGCGACCCGGCGCTCGGTCGGGGTGAGCGCGTCGACGCCGATCTCGGTCAGCCGGCGGGGCCGGGCCCCCGCCACCAGCAGCTCCTGCCGGACGGTCCGGGCCAGCACGGTGGCACCGCACTGCTCGGTCAGGGCCTGGGCCCGGCGCAGGTGTTCGCGGGCTTCGCCCAGACGGCTGGCCTTGCGCAGCACGATGCCCAGGTCCGTGAGCGACCGGGCGAGGTCGAGCCGGGCCGACGACGATTCGAGCACCTCGACGGCCTCGCGCAGGGCCGTCTCGCCGGTGAGGCCCCTGGCCAGCAGTCCCGATACGCGCAGAGCCCGCCCGATGGCCCGGCGGCCGCCCCACTGCCGGGCCCGGGCCAGTTCCTCCTCGACGAGCAGGAGCGCGGTCCCGCGGTCCCCGAGAGCGGCGTGGACCAGTGCCGCCTCGGAACGCCAGGACAGCACGGAGGGGTTGAGCTGCCCGGCGGCGGTCAGCCGGCGGCCGCACTCCATCAGGTCGGCCAGACCGGCCTCGGGATCCCCGCAGGCCGCCCGCAGCCGCCCCCGGTGGAACAGCAGTGCGGCGAAGCTCGCGGCGTCGGGCACGTCGGCGTCCAGGCCGAACTCCCGCAACAGCCGGTCGGCCTGCGGCAGTTCGCCGGTCTCCAGCAGTGAGGCGACGAGCGCCGCCACCGCCTGGCCGGTCCTGCTCCAGTGCCCGGCGGGCGAGGTCTGCCCGGGCATCAGGGCGGTGCGCGCGTCCCGCAGACAACCGGCGATGTCACCGGTGCGGTAGCGCACTTCGGCGCGCATGCCGTGCGCCATGGCGAGGAGCGTGCGCGAGCCCTCGGCCCCGGCACGGTCCAGCAGCGCCTGGCACTCCGCCAGGGCGAGGTCCAGCTCATCGGCCTGCGACAGGACCTGGAGCGGAACCGTCCGGGTGGCGATCCGCCAGTCGAGGGTGGTGTGTTCCTCCTGCAACGCCTGGCGGGCCCGGTGGACCGCCAGGTCGCGCTGCTCGCCGCGGCGGGAGGAGCGCAGCGCGGCCAGGCTCAGCCGGGTGTGCCGGTCGCCCGGCGTCGCGGCCGCGTCCAGCGGCAGGGCCCCGGCCGTCCCGGCGGCGACGTCCATGTCGACGTCCATGTCGACGTCCACCGCCAGGTTGAGCTCGCGCAGCAGGCACCGTTCGGCCCGCAGCATCTCCGCGGACCGCTCGCGGACGCTGCGGGCCTCCCCTATCCCCTCCAGCAGGACCCGTTCGGCCTCGGCGGGCCGGCCGAGGAGCTGCAGGGCGTGCGCGATGCACAGCCGGATGTCGACCCGCCCGGGGATGTCGGGCTGGAGGCCGAGCGCACGCCGCAGGTGTTCCACCGCCGCGGCCGGGTCCGCGGCCAGTTCGATCTGCCCGAGGGCGCGCAGCAACCTGCCCTGGCACGGCCCCTCGCACTCCTCCAGGCCGCGGCGCAGATAGGCGCGGGCCTGGTCGGAGTCACCCCGTTGGATCACCTCCCCGGCGGCCTCGCACAGCACGGTGCACATCCAGTGGAGGCCCGACCTGCTGCGTACGCAGAGCAGTTGGGACGCCACCTCCTCGGCGGGCGCGCCGGACTCCTGGAGCAGCCGCGCGGCGCGGGCGTGCAGCGCGTCGCGGCGGCTCGGCGGGATCCGGGCGAGAACCGCGGTGCGCACCAGCGGCTGGGCGAAGCGCACCACCGAGCCCCGGCCGGCCAGCACGCCCGCGCGCACCAGGACCTCGACGAGGTCGGCCGCGCGCAGCCCGCCCAGTCCCGTCAGCCGGGCGACCATGGCGCTGACGGCCGAGCCGTTCAGGACCGCGACGGCCTCGAGGACCGTCACCGCGCCGGGGTACGCGCGTTCGTAGCGGGGGAGCAAGGTGTCGGCGACCTCGACCGGGGCGAGCTCCCGGACCCGGTCGGCGGTGGTGTCGGGGCCCAGGCCGTGCAGCCGCATCTCACGGAAGAGGGCTTCGAGGAGGTACGGGCTGCCGCCGGTGGCCGTGCGGCAGGCGTCGACGAAGGGCTGGACGGGCGCCCGGCCGAAGGCGTCGGCGGCGAGCCGCGCGGCGTCGGCGGCGGACAGGCCGCGCAGCAGCACCCGGTGCCGGAAGGCGGAGAGTAATTCGGCCATCACCTCGTCGCCCGGCGTCTCGCCCAGTGCGACGGTGGCGACGACGGCCACCGGGGTGTTCTCCAGCCGGGCCATGAGGTGCCCCAGGCAGCGCAGCGAGGGGGTGTCGGCCCATTGGAGGTCGTCGATGGCCAGCAGCAGTGGCGTGCCGGTGGCCAGGGCCGGGGCGAGGGCATCCGTCAGGCCCGGCCCCGTCGCCGGGTCCGGGCCGCCCGGGTCCATGCCTCCGGGCCCACCGGGGGCGATACCGGCCGGCAGGCTCCGGGCGCCGGCCATGAGCTGCTGGGCGAGGCTGTAGCCGACGCCCTGCTCCGCGGCCCGTGCCCGCGCGGTGAGCAGGCGCAGCCCGTGTTCCTCCGCGGCGTCCATGGCGGAGCGCAGAAATCTCGTACGTCCCATGCCCGCGGTGCCTTCGACAAGCACGCTCTGGCCCCGGCCTTCGCCGGCGGATTTCAGGATGTCGTGCACGCTTGCGACCTCCCCGTATGAAGCGGGACCGTCCCGGCCCCCGTCCGCCACGGCGCCGGGCCCCGGCGGGCCGCCGCTCCGGCGAACAGCGGCCGACCGGTCATGTGCAGCGTCGCGCGGCGGGCATGCTTTTCGGGCGGTCCGGCCGCGAGGCGTTAACTTCTGTGAACCCCCGGCCATCGGGTGGCTCACGGCAGCTTATTGCAAACACAAGAAGGCACCATAGCTTGAGGGTTGAAGGTGTTCAACAGGTGCAAGAAGGGCACTCCTGGGGTAGGAGTGCCCTGACAGTGCGGCCTTGGGCACGCCGCGCCCCGTCTACGGCCGGGCGGACTTCCGCGCGCCCTGCTCCAGTTCACGGAGCTGCCGGATCAGGTCGGCGGCCATCCGCTTGCCCTCCGGGGAAAGAGCCGCGAGGTCGCCGCGGAAATACACCGCGCTCACCCCGGCCTCCGCCATGGCCTGGTCCAGCTCGCGGCCCGCCAGGACCGCCTCGTCGATCATGCGCCGGGCCACGTCGTCCTCCGTGAAGTAGGACACGGGCACACCGAAGTATTCGGCCATGGCGCAGAGGTGGCGTAGCGTCGGGTTGGTCCGCTCCCCCCGGTGCAGCTGCCAGAGGTAGACGCTGGAGAACGTCTCACCCGACTGTGCCGCGATCTCCGCCGCGATCTTCTTGTAGGACGGCTTGCCGTCCTCACCCGGTCCGGTGCGCAGCCTCAGCAGGTGATCGAGTTTCTGCGCCACCGTCAGCCGGCGCGCGTCCCGGTCATTCCCTTCTTCACCCATCGTCCGCCAACCCCTCCGTGCACGGCACGCGTTCAGGCCGTTCCCGTCCTCCTGGACCCCCGGCACGGGTGCCCCCAGACGGCACAGTAAACACCCTGGCACAATGCCTGGATACGGCGGCCTTGCCGGATTCCGTTGCGTACAGGCGCACCCCGGCCAGCGATGCTGTGCGAATGCGCCAGAGCGGCCTCCCGGCCGGGCCCCGGGCGGCGGGAACCCGGACGCCGGACCTCACGGTTCCGGGGGCCGGCGACTCAAGCGCGCTGCCCGGCAGTGGCCAGTACGGGGTAGTCGGAATAGCCCGTCTCCCCGCCCACGTACATCGAGTAGCCCTCCCGCACCTGGTTGAGCGGGGCGTCGAGGCGCAGGCGGTCGGCCATGGGTCTCCCCCTCGTCGATGCCGTTGACGGTGTTCCCGGGGGAGATCCGCAGGCCCACCCGCTCGGGGCCGATCGCCTCGGCCGCGGCGCGGACGACCTCGTCGACGAACCGTACGCGCCGGGCGGCCGGACCGCCGTAGGCGTCCGTCCTGTGGTTGGTGTTCGCGGACAGGAACTGGTGGAGGAGCTGGCCGTTGGCCGAGTGCACCTCGACCCCGGCGAAGCCCGCCGCGACGGCGTTGCGGGCCGCCTGCGCGAAGTCGGCCACGGTCGTGCGTATGTCGTCCGCGGTCATCTCGCGGGGCACCACCGAGGGGCGGCGCCCGGCCGGGGTGTGGATCGTCTCCGGGAGCGGCACGGGCGACGGCGCGAGGGGCGTCAGCCCGCTGTTGTCCGGGTGGCCGACCCGTCCGCCGTGCTGGAGTTGGAGGAACATCCGCCCGCCCTCCGCCCGTACGGCGTCGGTGACCCGCCGCCATCCGGCCACGTGCTCGGGGCGGTGGATCGCGGGGATGCCGGGGTAGGTCTGGCCGACGGCGTCCAGGCGCTCTTCACCGCCGGTCTGAACAGCACGCGGATCGGGCACTTGCTGCCCTGCATGCGGGACGCCGACGGCGGCCCGTCCGAGCGGGCCACCGGCCGGCTCCTGGCCGAACTCGCCGAGGAGCGGCGGCGCATCGACCGCCTGATCGCCGACCTGGTCCGCTCCCGCGAGGTCCTGGACGAGGCCATCGAGGCGGCGTCGGAGCCGGTCGAGCAGGCGTCGGCGGGCCTGCGGCGCTGACCGGGGACGGGCAGGCGCGGGGGCGCGTCGCCTCGGCGACGCGCCCCGAGCGGACCGGTCAGCCCTGCGCGGCCGCGGGCCGCCGTGCCGACGCGATCAGGTAGCCCATCTCCGGCATCTCCAGGTTCTCGCCCTCGGCCGGCTTCAGCTTCGCGAAGACCTCGGGGTCGATCTTGGAGGCCAGCTCGCTCATGTTCTCGGCGAGCGCCTTGCCGAGCCGCTTGACCGACTGCCGGGTGGTGTTCTCGCTGACGTCGAGGACCTCCGTGCAACGCAGCCCCGCCTCGCGCATCAGCGTGGGGTACGCCTCGAAGGACGCCGGCGACTGCGTGAGGTAGCGCTTGAGGATGGCCTCGATGACCGGGCGCCGGGCCTCCGAGATCTGCTCCCGCTCGTAGTTGTCCGTGAGCGTGAGGCGGCCGCCCGGGCGCAGCACACGGGCCGCCTCGGAGAGCGCCGCCTTGCGGTCGGGCATCTGCATGACCGACTCCAGCAGCCACACGGCGGAGAAGGAGGCGTCGTCGAAGGGCAGGTTCATGGCGTCACCGTGCAGGAACGTGACCTTGTCGCCCACACCGGCCGCCGCGGCCGCCTCGTTGGCCTTCTCGACCTGCTTGAGGCTGACGCTGACGCCGACCACCTCGGCGCCCGTCACCTGGGCGAGCCTGATCGCCGGGCCACCTACGCCACAGCCGATGTCCAGCACCCGGTCGCCGGGGCCGACCTGGAGCCGCTGGATCATCATGTCGGTGAGGCGGTTGGCCGCGTCCTCCAGGCCGGTGGTGTCCTCCTGGCTGTCCCAGAAACCGACGTGGATGTTCGGCCCGTACAGCGAGGCGTCGAACGCGCCCACCAACTGGTCGTAGAACTCGCCGACCTGCTCACCGACGGGCGTGAAAGTCGAAGACGTCATGGTGTTTCTCCCGAGATATGCGATCTGTGGATATGTGATCTGTGCAAACGGAGAGCCTTGGCGCGGCACGCGGAACGCGTGCACGCCCTTCCGGCTCCCTCTTTTCTCTCACGTCGAGCGATGGCGGGCCCGGCCGGATGCCGGGCCCTCGCATCACACGTTCTCCGCAAGCCAGTCGAGGACCGCCTGCGCGGTGGCGCCGGCGTGGTCCTCCATCATGGTGAAGTGGTTGCCGGTCACTTCGAGCCGGGTGAGCCCGGCGCCGTAGGCCGATTCCTCGTCGGATCCCTGCGCCGACCCGGTGAAGGCGTCCTCGGCCTTCACCGCCAGGATCGGTGCGCTGATCGGCGCCGGCCCCCAGTCCGAGAAGAGGCGCATGTAGCCGCCCATCGCGGTGAGCCTGCTTTCGTCCACCGCTCCGAGCATCCGCTCACGCTCGAACATCTGCCCGGACAGGTTGGTCTGGATCCACGGCAGCGCCTCGCTGCGGGGCAGATAGGTGTCCAGCATCACGACCGCGGACGGTGCGGTGCCGCGCTCCTCCAGCCACCCGGCGACCGCCTGGGCGATCCAGCCGCCCGAGGAGCGGCCGACGAGCACGAACGGGCCGTCCCCGACACAGCGGAGCACCGCCTGCGCCTGCATCTCCACCACCGCGTCGATGCTGGCCGGGATCAACTCGCCCTTGCCGAAGCCGGGTTCGGGCAGGACGGTCACGTCCCGGCGCCCCCGGAAACCCGCGGCGAAACGAGCGTACTCGCGGGGACCGGAGATGGCCACCAGCGACGGGAAGCACACCAGCCCCGGCGCCGTGCCGCCCTTCGACAGCCGGACCAGCTTGGGCACGGCCGTCAGCTCGGCGGCCGTACGGAACGTCGGGCGCAGCCGGGCGGCCGCCATCAGCAGCTGGGTTCCCGCGACGTACTGCCCGTCGGCGCACGCCTGCCGGTACAGCGACTCGATCGTCGAACCACCCTCGCCGCCGGTCCCCGTGGCCGCCGCCGGAGACCCGGCGGTCGCGCCCTGGTTCCCCGCGGAGCCCGGCAGCAGCTGGGTACGCAGGTGCTCGGCGAGTGCGGCGGGCGTGCTGTGGTCGAAGAGCAGTGTCGCCGGCAGGGTGAGACCGGTGACGTGGTTGAGCCGGTTGCGGATCTCCACCGCGGTGAGCGAGGTGATGCCCACCTCCAGGAAGGCGTGGCCGTCCTCGATCCCTTCCGGTGAGTCGTGGCCGAGCACCGTCGCGGTGTGCGCGCGTACCAGTTCGGTCAGGGTCCGGACCTGCTCCGCCGCCGTGAGTCCCGTGAGCCGCTGCCCGAGCGGCACCTGTCCCGCGTCGTCCCCGCCCGGGACGGAGCCGGTGTCGGCGACCCGGCGCACCGGAACCCGGACGAGTCCCCGCAGCAGGGCGGGAGTCCCGACCGAGGCCGCCTGTGCCCGCAGGGCGGCGAGGTCCAGGCGCATCGGCACCAGGAGCGGGTCCGCCGCCTCGGGGCCGTCGCCCGCCGGGGCGGACGCCTCCGCGACCGCCAGGTCGAAGAGGGCCAGCCCCTCCTCGGAGGTCAGCGCGGTCACTCCGGACCGGCTCAGCCGCCTGACGTCCTCGTCCTCCAGGTTCCCGGTCATGGCGCTGCGTTCGGCCCACAGGCCCCAGGCCAGGGATGCCGCGGGCAGGCCCGCCGCACTGCGGTGCTGCGCCAGGGCGTCCAGGAACGCGTTGGCCGCGGCGTAGTTGGCCTGCCCGCCGGCGCCGAAGACGCCCGACGCCGACGAGAAGAGCACGAACGCCGAGAGCGGCAGATCCCTGGTCAGCTCATGGAGGTTGACGGCAGCGTCGGTCTTCGGACGCAGCACCGTGTCCACGCGCTCCGGTGTCAGCGACCCGAGGACTCCGTCGTCGAGGACGCCCGCCGCGTGCACCACGCCGGTCAGCGGATGCCCGGCCGGCACGGTGGTGAGCAGCTCCGCGAGGGCGGAGCGGTCGGCGGCGTCACAGGCGGCCAGCCGCACCGACGCCCCCATGGCGGTCAGCTCGTCCAGCAGCTCGGTGGCACCGGCGGCCGCCGGGCCACGGCGGCTGGTCAGCAGCAGGTGTCGTACGCCGTGCCGGGCCACGAGGTGCCGGGCCACCAGGGCCCCCAGGGTGCCGGTCGCACCGGTGACGAGCACCGTCCCGTCCGGGTCCCACGCCGGGGTGGTGACGGTGGCGGGCTCGTCCCCGGAGCCCCGCTCGGGGCCGGCGGTCGCCCGCACCCGCGCCAGCCGCGGTGCCAGGGGCCGCCCCGCACGCACCGCGAGCTGCGGTTCCTCCGCGCCGAGCGCCTGCGGCAGAGCCGCGAAGGATGCCTCCTGGTCGTCCATGTCCAGCAGTACGAACCGGTGCGGGTTCTCCGACTGTGCCGCACGCACGAGACCCCACACCGCCGCACAGGCCGGGTCGGAGACCTCGTCCCCGGGCCGGACGGAGACCGCCCCCCGGGTGACGAACACCAGCCGGGAACCTCCGAAGCGCTCGTCGGCCAGCCACGACTGTGCCAGCCGCAGAGCCCGGTGCACCGCGTCGCGGACCTGCTCGGCGGACAGTGCCCGCGGCTCGCCGGCCGTCTCCGAGGAGAGCGGGACGAACACCAGGTCCGGAGTCCTCCGGCCCGCCGCCACGGACTCCGCCAAGGCGGGCAGGTCCGCATACGTCTCGGCCCGCGCCCCGACGGCACCCGCCGACTTCAGAGCCGTCGGCAGCCGCGTGTCGCCGCCGATCACCGCCCACCCGCCCGGCGAGCCGGTGGTGGCGGCCGCCGCCACCGGGCTCCACTCGAGCCGGAAGAGGGACTCGTGGAACGTTCCGTGCGCCCGGCCGAGCTGTTCCCGGGAGACCGCTCGGGTCACCAGGGAGTCCACCGAGAGCACCGACCGGCCCGACTCGTCGACCGCGGTGAGCGTCACCGTGTCCGGTCCCGCCGGAGCCAGTCGCACCCGCAGTGCGGACGCGCCCGCGGCGTGCAGCGACACACCGTTCCAGGCGAAGGGGAGCCGGACCCGTCCGGTGTTCCCGCCGTCGGCCTGCCCGTCGCGGTCGCCCCGCTCCGGCCCGGCCTCGTCGGCGGAGTCCGGCAGCCGGACGAACCCGCCGAAGGCCATCGCGTGCAGCGCCGCGTCCAGCAGAGCGGGGTGGACGCCCAGGCGCCCGGCCTCGGTCCCCTGCTCCTCGGGCAGCCGTACCTCCGCGAACACCTCCTCGCCCCGGCGCCACACGGCGCGCAGCCCCTGGAACGACGGTCCGTAGCCGAAGCCGCTCTGCGCGAGCCCCTCGTACAGGCCGTCGACATCGACCGCTTCCGCGTCCGCGGGCGGCCACACCTCATCGGTGTCGGCAGGGGCGGTCGATCCGCCGGTGGCGAGCGCACCGGTGGCGTGCCGCGTCCAGGAGCCCTCCTCCCCCTGCGAGTACACGCTGACCGACCGCCGCCCGAGCCCGTCGGGGCCGCCGACGGCGACCTGCAACGGGACGGCCCCGTCTTCGGGCAGCACCAGGGGGGCTTCCAGCGTCAGTTCGTCCACCCGGTCGCAGCCGACCGCGTCCCCGGCCCGCAGCGCCAGCTCGACGAACGCCGTGCCCGGCAGCAACGTCACACCCGCCAACGCGTGCTCGGCCAGCCACGGGTGCGTACGCAGCGACAGACGCCCCGTCAGCAGCGCCCCGTCCGAGGCCGGCAGCGCCACGGCCGCTCCCAGCAAGGGGTGATCGGCAGCGGACAGACCGGCGGCGGACACGTCACCTGTCGCGACCGGCTGGGACTCCAGCCAGTAGCGCCGGCGTTGGAAGGCGTACGTCGGCAGCTCGACGCGGCGGGCACCCCTGCCCTCGAACAGGGTGACCCAGTCCACGGTGTGGCCCTGGACGTGGACCTGGGCCAGCCCCTCCAGCAAGGAGGACGTCTCGTCGCGGCCGGTGCGCAGCACCGGGGAGAACAGCACCTGCGGGGCACTGTCCGGGGCCATGCCGGAGAGCACGCCGTCCGGGCCCAGCTCCAGGCAGGCGGCCACCCCCTGGTCGGCCAGGTGCGCGATGCCGGCGCCGAAGCGCACCGCCTCGCGCACGTGGCGCACCCAGTACTCCGGGTCGCACAGCTCCTGCGCCGTGGCGAAGGTGCCGGTGAGGTTCGACACGACCGGGATCGTCGGTGCTGTGTACGACAGTTGCTCCGCGGTCCGGCGGAAGTCGGCCAGCATCGGCTCCATGAGCGGGGAGTGGAAGGCGTGCGAGACGCGCAGCCGGCGCACTCGACGGCCCTCGGCCCGCCACGCCTGCTCCAGTGCGTCCACCGCCGCCCCGGCGCCGGACACCACCACCGACGACGGTCCGTTGACCGCCGCCACATCCACGTCCTCCCGGCCCGCCAAGGCCCTGCGGACATCGGTCTCATCGGCCTCCACGGCCAGCATCGCGCCACCGGCCGGCAGCGCTTGCATCAACCGGCCGCGCGCCGCCACGAGCGCGCACGCATCAGCCAAGGACCACACCCCGGCCACGTACGCGGCCGCGATCTCGCCGATGGAGTGCCCGGCCAGACAGTCGGGCCTGATGCCCCAGGACGCCGTCAGCCGGTACAGGGCGACCTCCAGCGCGAACAGGCCGCACTGGGTGAACACGGTGGCGTCCAGCGCCTCGCCGTCCTCGAACACCACCTCCCGCAGCGGGCGTTCCAGCAGCGTGTCGAAGTGCGCACACACTTCGTCGAAGGCATCGGCGAACACGGGGAAGGCCGCGTACAACTCCCGGCCCATCCCGGCCCGCTGACTGCCCTGCCCGGAGAACAGCACCGCCAGCTTCCCCGGCACCGCCTGCCCCTGGACGACGCCGGCGGCAGGCTCACCCGCCGCCAGGGCGGCCAGTCCGGCCTCGAAGCCCGCCCGGTCCCCGGCCAGGACCACGGCCCGGTGCTCGAGCGCCGACCGCGACGTCACCAGGGAGAACGCCACATCGACGGGGTCCTTCGCGGCCTCGTCCCGCGTCAACGGCAGCAGCCGCTCCGCCTGCCCCCGCAGGGCCTTCCCGGACTTCGCCGACACGATCCACGGCAGCACGGAGGCCGGCGCCTGCCCGGCCCCGTCACGGTCGTCCGTGACCGCGCCGGACTCCGGCACCCGCTCCTGCGGCGCCTGCTCCAGGATCACGTGCGCGTTCGTACCGCTGATACCGAACGACGACACACCCGCCCGGCGGGGCTCGTCGCCCTCCGGCCACGGCATCGGGTCGGTCAGGAGCCTGACGGCACCCGCGGACCAGTCCACGTGCGGCGAGGGCTCGTCGACGTGCAGCGTGCGTGGCAGCACACCGTGCCGCATCGCCAGCACCATCTTCATCACACCTGCCACACCGGCGGCGGCCTGCGTGTGACCGATGTTCGACTTGATCGAGCCGAGCAGCAGCGGCTGGTCCTCCGGCCGGTCCTGGCCGTAGGTGGCCAGCAGCGCCTGGGCCTCGATCGGGTCACCCAACGTCGTGCCCGTACCGTGCGCCTCCACCGCGTCCACCTCAGTGGCCGACAGCCCGGCACTCGCCAACGCCGCGCGGATGACCCGCTGTTGCGACGGGCCGTTCGGTGCTGTCAGCCCGTTGCTCGCGCCGTCCTGGTTGACGGCGGAGCCACGGACGACGGCCAGCACCTGATGGCCGTTGCGCCGCGCGTCCGACAACCGCTCCAGCAGCAGCATCCCGGCACCCTCGGAGAAGCCGGTGCCGTCCGCTCCGGCCGCAAACGCCTTGCAGCGCCCGTCGGGGGCCAGGCCCCGCTGACGGCTGAACTCCACCAGCAGGGCCGGCGTCGCCATCACCGTCGCACCGCCGGCGAGGGCCAGCGAGCACTCGCCCTGGCGCAGCGACTGGGCTGCCAGGTGCAGCGCGACCAGCGAGGACGAGCAGGCGGTGTCCACCGTCACCGCGGGCCCCTCGAACCCGAAGGTGTAGGAGATACGGCCCGAGGCGATGCTGCCGAGGCTGGGAGAGCCGGGCGTGCCGTCAGGTCCCTGCAGGTGGCCGTAGTCGTGGTGCATGATCCCGGCGAACACACCGGTCTGGCTGCCGCGCACCGACGCCGGATCGATCCCGGCCCGCTCCAGCACCTCCCACGACGTCTCCATCAGCAACCGCTGCTGCGGATCCATCGTCAGCGCCTCACGCGGCGAGATCCCGAAGAACCCCGGGTCGAACTCGCCCGCGTCGTAGAGGAAACCGCCCTCCCGGGCATAGGCAGTGCCCTTGTGGTCGGGGTCCGGGTGGTAGAGCGCCTCCAGATCCCAGCCACGGTCGTCCGGGAAGCCGGATATCGCATCGGCACCCTGGGTGAGCAGGGACCACAGCTCTTCCGGGGCTCGCACCCCGCCGGGGAAGCGGCAGCTCATGGCGACGATGGCGATCGGCTCGTCGACGGCCGTGGCCACAGTGGCGGCCGGAGTCGCGGTACGGGGCACGACCCCGGCATGCGCCGACACCAGCCCGTCCAGCAGATGGCGGGCGAGCACCACCGGGCTCGGGTAGTCGAAGACCAGCGTGGCGGGCAGCCGCAGATCCGTGGCCGTGTTCAGCCGGTTCCGCAGCTCCACCGCCGTCAGCGAGTCGAACCCGAGCTCCTTGAAAGCACGGTCGGATACGACCTCTTCACCCGCGGCGTAGCCCAGGACCGCGCCGACGTGGGTGCCGACCAGGTCCAGCACGGCCTGCTGCTGCTCGGCTTCCGGCAGGTTCGCCAGGCGTTGCCACAGGGCCGAGGTACCGGCATCGCCGCCGGAGGCCCGCACAGCACGGCGTGCGGGGACGCGCAGCAGGTCGCGCAGCAGCGCGGGCACCACCCCGGACGCGGCCTGGGCGCGCAGCGCCGGCAGGTCCAGGCGTACCGGCAGCAGGACCGCTTCGGCCATGGCCGAGGCGGTGTCGAACAGCGCCAGGCCCTCGTCCGACGTGAGCCCGGCGACCCCGCCGCGACGCATGCGACGCACATCCCCGTCGCCCAAGTGGCCGGTCATGCCGCTGCGTTCGGCCCAGAGACCCCAGCCCAGCGACACCGCGGGCAGACCGCTCGCCCGCCGGTGAGCCGCCAGAGCGTCGACGAACGCGTTCGCCGCGGCATAGTTGCCCTGCCCGGCGCCACCGAACGTGCCGGCGGCGGACGAGAAGAGCACGAACGCCGAGAGATCGAGACCCCGGGTCAGCTCGTGCAGGTGGAGGGCCGCGTCGACCTTCGGCCGCAACACCGCATCGACCTGATCCGGCGTCAACGACTCGACGATGCCGTCGTCCAGCACACCCGCCGCGTGCACGACTCCGGTCAGCGGATGCCCGGCGGGCACGCCGTCCAGGAGCTCCTTCAGAGCCGCCCGGTCCGACGTGTCGCAGGCCGCTACGGTCACCGAGGCGCCCAGCGCGGTCAGTTCCGCCGCCAGCTCGGGCGCACCCGTCGCCTCCAGGCCCCGCCGGGAGACCAGCAGCAGATGCCGCACGCCATGCCGCACGACCAGGTGCCGCGCCACCAGAGTGCCCAGCGTGCCGGTCGCACCGGTCAGGAGCACCGTGCCCTCCGGCTCCCAGCCCGGACCGGACTCCGCACCAGTCACCGCGGCACGCGCCAGCCTCGGGGCGAACAACTCACCCGCCCGCACAGCAACCTGCGGCTCCCCGCAAGCCAGCACCGCATCCAGGACACCGGCGGGCGCCTCACGCCCGTCCAGATCCACCAGCACAAACCGATCCGGATGCTCCGCCTGCGCCGACCGCACCAGCCCCCACACCGCAGCCGCCGCCAGATCAGGCACATCCTCACCCGGCACAGCCACCACGGCACCCCGCGTCACGACAACCAGTCGCGACCCGGCGAACCGAGGCTCGGCCAGCCACCCCTGCAGCATCTCCAACGCGCGCCGCGTAGCACCCCGCACATCGGCCGGGTCACAGATGTCCGCAGCGGTGCCGTCCGAAACCCCCGCGAAGGGGGCCATCACGACATCCGGAACGCTCGCCGCACCCGCTTCGACCGCCGCCCGCAGCTCCACCAGGCCCGGATGGACCGTGACGCCTGTCCCGGCCACGCCCAGCGCGTGACCGAAGTGCGGCGTCGCGGTGCCGAGTGTCACCCACCGGTCCGTCGCCGCCGGCACCCCCGGCTCCGCGGGTCGCGTCGGGACGCTTCGCCACGCGACACGGAAGAGCGCCTCGTGTGTGGTGTCCGCCGCAGCCCCCAGCTGTTCCGGTGACACGGTACGCGTCACCAGAGAGGTCACCGCGGCGACCGGCGCCCCGGTGCTGTCCGTGGCGAACAGGGACACCGCTTCGGGCCCGGCCGGGGCGAGCCGTACGCGCAGCGCGTCCGCACCCGTCGCGAACAGGGACACCCCACCCCACACGAACGGAAGAGCAGGACGCCGGTCGCCGGCCTTCCCCTCCTCATCCGCCGGACCCGACGCCACAGCATGCAGCGCGGAGTCCAGCAGGGCAGGGTGCAACCCGAAGCGGCTCGCGTCGGCACGCTGCTCCTCGCCGAGGACGACCTCGGCGAACACCTCGTCGCCACGACGCCAGACCGCCCGGACACCCTGGAAGGCCGCACCGTACTGCAGGCCCGCTCCCGCCAACCGCTCGTACAGACCGTCCACCGCGACCGGCTCCGCACCGGCCGGCGGCCACACGCCCGGATCCGGCGTATCGGCCGTCTCGGCTCCGGGGGCCAGCACGCCGGAAGCGTGTCGAGTCCACGCCGCGTCGGGCTCGTCGTCCCGACGGGAGTACACGCCCAGCTCACGCCGCCCGTCGTCCCGCGGGCCGTCCACGACCAACTGCACCTGCGTCGCGCCGCCGTCGCGCAGCACCAAGGGGGCTTCCAGCGTCAGCTCGTCCACCCGGTCGCAGCCGACCGCGTCCCCGGCCCGCAGCGCCAGCTCGACGAACGCCGTGCCCGGCAGCAACGTCACACCCGCCACCGCGTGATCGGCCAGCCACGGATGCGTACGCAACGACAGACGCCCCGTCAGCAGGAACCGTTCCGCGTCCGCCAAGGCCACGACCGCTCCCAGCAACGGGTGATCGGCAGTGGAAAGTCCGGCCGAGGACACATCACCCACTACGGCGGGCTCCGGCTCGAGCCAGTAGCGCCGGCGTTGGAAGGCGTACGTCGGCAGCTCGACGCGGCGGGCGCCGGTGCCCTCGAACAGCGTGCTCCAGTCGACGCTCGCGCCACCGACGAACGCTTCGGCGGCGGAGGTGAGGAAACGCTGCCAGCCGCCTTCCCCCCTGCGCAGGGAACCCACCGCGGTGATGGCCGCGTCGTGGGTCTCGGCGGCCTGCTCCACCCCCATCGTCAGCACCGGATGGGCGCTCGACTCCACGAACAGCCGGAAACCGTCGCCCAGGAGCGCGTCCACCGTCTCCGCGAAACGGACCGTCCGGCGCAGGTTGCGGTACCAGTAGCCGGCATCCAGGTCCGTGGTGTCCAGCAGCGAGCCGGTCACGGTCGAATAGAACGGCACTGTTCCCGCGTGGGGAGTGATATCCGCGAGGTCACGCGCCAGCACCTCCTCGATCTCCTCCACATGGGCGCAGTGCGAGGCGTAGTCCACCGCGATACGCCGGGCACGGACACCGTCCGCCTCGCACCCGGCGAGCAGCTCCTCCAGAGCGTCCGTGTCCCCGGACACGACGACCACGGCGGGGCCGTTGACCGCTGCCACCGCCAGCCGGTCGCCCCACTCCGACAGCCGCTCCCGCACCGCCTCCACGTCCAGCGAGACGGACACCATCCCGCCACGGCCGGACAGCACCCGCAACGCCTTGCTGCGCAGCGCCACCACCTTCGCCGCGTCCTGCAACGACAGAGCCCCGGCCACACAGGCCGCCGCGATCTCGCCCTGCGAATGCCCGATCACCGCGGCGGGCTCGACACCCACCGACCGCCAGACCTCGGCGAGGGACACCATCACCGCCCACAACGCCGGCTGGACGACGTCGACCTGGTCCAGCCAGGCCGCCTCGCTCTCTTCCTCCCGCAGGATGCCGGTCAGCGACCAGTCCACGAACGGCGCCAACGCCGCCGCGCACTCCCCGATCCGCTGCGCGAACACCGGGGACTCCTCGAGGAGTCCGGCCGCCATGCCGACCCACTGCGAGCCCTGCCCGGGGAACACGAACACAGCACGCCCGTCACGGCCTGCCGCGCTCCCCTGCACCACACCGACGGTCTCATGGCCCTGTGCGAACGCGTCCAGGCCGCCGGTCAGCACATCCCGGTCTCCCGCCAGGACCACGGCCCGGTGCTCGAAGGCGCTGCGAGCCGTCGCCAGGGAGAACCCGACATCCACGGCCGACAGCTGCGGCAGCTCTCCCACATGCGCGGCCAACCGCTCCGCCTGCCCCAGCAGCGCTGCCTCGGACTTGCCCGACAGCACCCACGGCACGACCGCCGGCGGCACGGCCTGAGCCGGCTCCTCCTCGGATGCGGGCACGGGCGCCTGCTCCAGGATCACGTGGGCGTTCGTGCCACTGATGCCGAACGACGACACACCCGCGCGCCGCGACTGGCCGCTCCCGGGCCACGGCGTGGCCTCGGTCAGCAACTCCACCGCACCCGCGGACCAGTCCACGTGCGGCGAGGGCTCGTCGACGTGCAGCGACCGCGGCAGCACACCGTGCCGCATCGCCAGCACCATCTTCATCACACCTGCCACACCGGCGGCGGCCTGCGTGTGACCGATGTTCGACTTGATCGAGCCGAGCAGCAGCGGCTGGCCCTCGGGCCGGTCCTGGCCGTACGTGGCGAGCAGCGCCTGGGCCTCGATCGGGTCACCCAACGTCGTGCCCGTACCGTGCGCCTCCACCGCGTCCACCTCGGCAGCCGACAAGCCTGCGCTCGCCAGCGCGGCCCGGATCACCCGCTGCTGCGACGGACCGTTCGGCGCCGTCAACCCATTGCTCGCACCATCCTGGTTCACAGCCGAGCCACGCACGACCGCCAGCACTTGGTGACCATTGCGCCGAGCATCCGACAGACGCTCCAGCAGCAGCATCCCGGCACCCTCGGAGAACCCCGTGCCGTCCGCACCCGCCGCGAACGCCTTGCAACGACCGTCAGGAGCCAGCCCACGCTGACGGCTGAACTCCACGAACAACGCCGGCGTCGCCATCACCGTCACACCACCGGCAAGGGCCAGGGAACACTCCCCCTGACGCAGCGACTGCACCGCCAGATGCAACGCCACCAACGACGACGAACACGCCGTGTCCACCGTCACCGCAGGACCCTCGAACCCGAACGTGTAGGACACACGGCCGGAGACGATGCTGCCGGGGCTCGGGGAGCCGGGCGTGCCGTCGGGGCCCTGGAGAAGGCCGTAGTCGTGGTGCATGATCCCGGCGAACACGCCGGTCTGGCTGCCGCGCACCGACACCGGATCGATCCCGGCCCGCTCCAGCGCCTCCCACGACGTCTCCAGCAACAACCGCTGCTGCGGATCCATCGCCAGCGCCTCACGCGGCGAGATCCCGAAGAACCCAGGATCGAACTCACCCGCGTCGTGGAGGAATCCGCCCTCGCGGGCGTGGATCTTCCCCGGCACGTCGGAGTTCGGGTCGTACAGCTCGTCGATGTTCCAGCCGCGGTCGTCGGGGAACGCGGACATGGCGTCGCTGCCGTGTCCGAGCAGCTGCCAGAGCTCCTCGGGCGTGCGCACACCACCGGGGAAGCGGCAGCTCATCGCCACGATGGCGATCGGCTCGTCGACAGGCGTGGCCACAGCGGCGGCCGGAACCACCGCACCGGGGACGACCCC
>NZ_JBFBBD010000053.1:0-49280 GCF_040689515.1 Streptomyces sp. NPDC051173 | reverse complement strand
GTGTCGCGTTTTTCTCCCCCCTTGCTCCGCGCTTGTCCCCCGCCCCGGGGGGGGGGGGGGGGCCCCCCCCCCCCCCCGCGCGCCTCCCTTATGTCCGATTTAGTGGAGTGGTTGCATATCTCTACTGTGGCGTACGCCACAAATACCGGCTTCTGTTTGCCGTTCGAAAGTGGCGGCGTCTAGCGTCAGGGCGGCTGCCCGTCAGATGTGAGTCGCATCCGCGGCCCCGGACAGTCATCGCCGAGTCCCCGTACGGCGCGAGCCAGGGGAGCCGGGGACCCACATGTCCCTGGGGTGAATCGGGCCCCTCTCCGGAGGGATCCGTAGGAGACCTTCCTGCTCCGAACCCGTCAGCTAACCCGGTAGGCGAGAAGGAAGGAAAGGATCAGCCGTACCCATGGCGTTCACTCGTCCCACCGGTAAGCACCGCCGTCCGAGCCGCGCCGTCCGCGCCGGGGCGAACGCGGCAGGCATAGCCACCCTCGCGGCCACCGGTGTCATGGCGGGATTCGCCGCTCCGGCGCTCGCCGCGACCGACGACGCCCCGCGCGTCGAGGACACCGGCCTGACGCAGGCCATCGTCATCGGTGACGACACCGCCGACCGCGTCGGCGAGCAGGCGGAGATCCAGCGCAACTCCGCGGACGAGACCGCCGCCCGCCTCCAGGCCGAGGCCGCCGCCAAGAAGCAGGCCGCCGAGGTCAAGCAGAAGGCCGACGAGGCCAAGCGCAAGGCGGACGCCGAGCGCGCCGAGAAGGAGCGCGTCGCCCGCGACGAGGAGCGCAAGCGCCTCAACGCCTTCGTCGCGCCCATCGACGGCTCCTATGTCTCCACCGCCTACAAGGCGTCCAGCGGCCTGTGGTCCTCCGGCAGCCACACCGGTGTCGACTTCCACGCCGAGTCGGGCACCTCGGTGCACGCCGTGGGCGCCGGCACCATCGTCGAGGCGGGCTGGGGCGGCGCGTACGGCAACAACGTCGTCATCAAGCACAACGACGGCACCTACACGCAGTACGGCCACCTGTCGTCCATCGACGTCAGCGTCGGCCAGACCGTCACCCCGGGCCAGCAGATCGGCCTCTCCGGCGCCACCGGCAACGTCACCGGCCCGCACCTGCACTTCGAGGCCCGCACCGCGCCCACCTACGGCTCCGACATCGACCCCGTCGAGTACCTGCGCTCGCACGGCGTCAACGTCTGACGCACCGCGCGCCCCGGCTTTCACCGCCGCATCGCGGATTTCCGTCACCAGGCCCCGGTCACCGACCGGGGCCTTCGTGCTGGCCAAAACATATCGATGACTTCACCGGCGCCGTCGGAAATTCCCGGCGCCTGCAATAGAGTCGCCCGACAGGCGTCAATCGGCCGCGTTTCGCGGGGGTCAATGCGGAGGTTCACCCATGCGGGGCCGTACGTGAACGGCTATGACAACCCGGTGCCGGACAGCCGCGGAATTCCCACGCAGGCCGTGTGCACCGCGATCCGCGACGACATCGTCTCCGGCTCCTTTCCGCCCGGCAGCAGGCTCATCGAGGAACTGCTCGCCCGCCGTTACGGCGTCTCCCGCGTGCCCGTGCGCGAAGCCCTGCGCACCCTCGCCTCCGAAGGCTTCGTGACCACGCGCCGCCACGCGGGCGCCTGCGTCGCCGAACCCACCGAGCACGAGGCCGCGGACCTGCTCGACGTCCGCGCCCTGCTGGAGCCCCTGGGCGCCGCGCGCGCCGCGCAGCGCCGCACCGAGGCCCACCTCAAGGTGCTCCGCGGGCTGGTCAGGCTCGGTCTGGAGCGCGCGCGGGCCGACCGGGCCGGTGAACTGCGGCCGCTGGACGACTGGTTCGACGAGACGCTCGCCCAGGCCACCGGCAGCCCCAGCCTCGCCGCGCTGCTCACCCAGCTGCGGCTCAAGATCGCCTGGGTGTACGTGGCGGAGCCGCCCCTGCGGCCGGTGCGCGCGTGGGAGGCGCACGGCGCCCTCGTCGACGCGATCGCCCGGGGTGACGCGGACCGCGCGCGGGCGCTCGCCGCGACGCGCGCCGACCGTGTGCCGGGTGAATACCGGCTGCGCAGGCCCGTCCGCCAGGTCCGGGCGCGGAATCCGAAGCAATCGGTGCGCGCCGCGGCCGCCCCGTCCTGACAACAGGCGGTTATCCGCTGGGTGTTGCCGCCCTGCCGCCGGCGGAATTCGCGCCGGGCGCGCGCGGCGCGAAACCCGGCCGCGCGGCCGAAGGGAAAGCGGGCGGCCGGGAAAACGGACAGCGGGGCCGCGGCGGCCTCAATCGGCCGCCGCGGCCCCGCCGCGCGCGATTCCCCTGAATCAGACGGTCTCCGGGAGCTCCTCGAGACCCTCGGCGACCAGCTTCGCCAGACGGTCGAGAGCCGCCTCGGCACCCTCGGCGTCCGAGGCCAGCACGATCTCCTCGCCACCCTGGGCGCCCAGGCCCAGCACGGCCAGCATCGACGCGGCGTTGACGGCGTTGCCGTCGGCCTTGGCGATCGTCATCGGGACGCCCGCGGCCGTCGCCGCACGGACGAAGATCGACGCGGGACGGGCGTGCAGGCCCTCGGCCCAGCCGACGTTGACGCGGCGCTCAGCCATGGTGTTGCCCTTCAAGTCGTCATTGGTTGTCTAGACCAGTGTCTCACGGGGTCCGCGGTGCTCCGGCTGCCCCCACCTTCCCCGGTCCCGCCCACCCGCGCGAGCCGGGCCCGTTGTCGGTGGGCGGCCTTACGCTGGCCCCATGCAGACGCCGTCCGAGCATGCCTACCCGACCCACTGGGAAGCCGATGTGGTGCTGCGCGACGGCGGCACCGCACAGATCCGCCCGATCACCCCGGACGACGCGCAGCGCCTGGTCAGCTTCTACGAGCAGGTCTCGGACGAGTCGAAGTACTACCGCTTCTTCGCCCCCTACCCCCGCCTCTCCGACCGTGACGTGCACCGCTTCACCCATCACGACTACGTCGACCGGGTGGGCCTCGCCGCCACCGTCGGCGGTGAGTTCATCGCCACCGTCCGCTACGACCGCATCGGCCCCCGGGGCCTGCCGACCTCGGGCCCGGCCGACGAGGCGGAGGTCGCCTTCCTCGTCCAGGACGCCCACCAGGGGCGGGGCGTGGCCTCCGCCCTGCTGGAGCACCTCGCCGCCGTCGCCCGCGAGCGCTCCATCCGCCGCTTCGCCGCCGAGGTGCTGCCCGCCAACACCAAGATGATCAAGGTGTTCACGGACGCGGGCTATACGCAGAAGCGCAGCTTCGAGGACGGCGTCGTCCGCCTGGAGCTCGACCTGGAGCCCACCGACCGCTCCCTCGCCGTCCAGCGTGCCCGCGAGCAGCGCGCCGAGGCCCGCTCCGTGCACCGCCTCATCGCCCCCGGCTCCGTCGCCGTCATCGGCACCGGCCGCGAGCCCGGCGGCATGGGCCGCGCCGTGCTGCGCAACCTGCTGGCGGGCGGCTTCACCGGGCGGGTGCACGCGGTCAACCGGGCCTTCCCCGAGGGGCCTTCACAGCTCCAGCCCGAGGGGGTGCCCGCCCACCGCTCGGTCCTCGGCATCGACGAGCCGATCGATCTCGCGGTGGTCGCCGTGCCGGCCGAGCAGGTGCCCTCCGTCGTCGCCGAGTGCGGCGAGCACGGCGTGCAGGGCCTCGTCGTCCTCGCCGCGGGCTACGCCGAGAGCGGCGCCGACGGCCGCGACCGGCAGCGCGAGCTGGTGCGGCAGGCCCGCTCGTACGGCATGCGCATCATCGGGCCCAACGCGTTCGGCCTGATAAACACCGCGCCCGGGGTCCGCCTCAACGCCTCGCTCTCGCCCGAGCTGCCCAGCGCCGGGCGGCTGGGCCTGTTCAGCCAGTCCGGGGCCATCGGCATCGCCCTGCTGTCCGGGCTGCACCGCCGCGCCGCCGGTCTCGTCGGCATCTCCACCTTCGTCTCCGCGGGCAATCGCGCCGACGTCTCGGGCAACGACTTCCTCCAGTACTGGCACGACGACCCCGACACCGACGTCGTCCTCATGTACCTGGAGTCCATCGGCAACCCCCGGAAGTTCACCCGGCTCGCCCGGCGCACCGCCGCCCGCAAGCCGGTCGTCGTCGTCAAGGGCGCCCGCCACGGCGGTGCCGCCCCCACCGGCCACGCCGTGCCCACGACCCGCATCCCCGACGCCACCGTCTCCGACCTGCTGCGGCAGGCCGGCGTCATCCGCGTCGACACGGTCACCGAACTGGCCGACGCCGGCCTCCTCCTGGCCTCCCAGCCGCTGCCCGCCGGCCCCCGCGTCGCCATCCTCGGCAACTCCGAGTCCCTCGCCCTGCTCACCTACGACGCCTGCCTCACCGACGGCCTGCGCCCGCAGCCCCCGTACGACCTCACCACCGCAGCCGAACCGGCCGACTTCCGGGCGGCCCTCCTGGACGCCCTGGCCGACGACGAGTGCGACGCCGTGGTCGTCACCGCCATCCCCTGGGTCGGCGACGCCTCCGCCGCGGACCTCGCCGCCGCGCTGCGGGAGGCGGTGGCCGCGTCCGCGTCCACGAAGCCCGTCACCGTCGTCCACCTGGAGATCCCCGGCCTGGCCGAGGCGCTCGCGGCGGAGGAGCGGCCGCCCGGGGCCGGGAGCGCGGCCGCCACCGACTCAGCCGCCGCCTCCGCCGACCGGCCGCCCGCCGTGCGGATACCCGCCTACCCCGCCGCCGAGCGGGCCGTGCGGGCCCTCGCCGAAGCGGCGCGCTACGCCCGGTGGCGGCGGCAGGCGGCCGCCGAGCCCGGCCGGGTGCCCGAATACGACGACATCGACGAGGCCGGGGCCGCCGCCGACATCGACGTGCTGCTGGCCGCCCACGGCGCGACCCCCGCGCCGCTCACCGGCCCGCGGGCCGTCACCCTCTCCGCCGCCGACACCCAGCGGCTGCTCGCCCGCTACGGCATCGCCGTGCTCCCCGCGCTGCCCGCCCCCGACCCGGAGAGCGCCGTCCGGGCCGCGCACCGGCTCGGCTTCCCCGTCGCCCTCAAGCCCACCGCCCCGCACCTGCGCCACCGCGCCGATCTCGGCGGCGTCCGGCTCGACCTGGGCGGTGAAGCGGAACTGCTCCGCGCCTACGGCGAATTGACCGAGCTGCTCGGCAAGCCCGAGGAGACCCGGTTCGTGGTCCAGTCGATGGCCCCGCGCGGCGTCGACACGGTGGTGCGGGCCGCCATCGACCCCGCGGCGGGCGCCGTGCTCTCCTTCGGCCTGGCCGGCGCGCCCTCCCTGCTGCTCGGCGACACCGCGCACCGGCTGGTCCCTGTCACCGACCGCGACGCCGCCGAGCAGATCCGCTCGATCAGGACCGCGCCGCTGCTCTTCGGCTGGCGGGGCACGACCCCGGTGGACACCAGGGCCCTGGAGGAGCTGCTGCTGCGCGTCTCCCGGCTGGTCGACGACCACCCCGAGGTCGTGGGCGCCGACCTGGAGCCGGTGATCGTCGCCCCGCACGGCGTCCACGTCCTGGGCGCGTCCATACGCCTGGCCCCGCCGCCCGCCCGTACGGATCTGGGGCCCCGCAGCCTGCCGGTCGTCTGACCGGACTCCCGCTGTGAGGTGCCCCACCGGGCCGCGTTCCGCCCCCTGATCCCCGGCCCGCGGCACAGCGCGCGCACCGGGGTCCCGGGGACGGGCAAGGGCGGGCGGGCCCCCTGCGCCCCGTAGGATGGGCGTATGGCGAAGACCGGTACGACGACCCAAGGGCTCCGCGCGGCGATCGAGCGCAGCGGCTACTACCCGGCCCTCGTGGCCGAGGCGGTGGAGGCCGCCGTGGGCGGGGAGCCGATCGTGTCGTACCTGGTGCACCAGGAGACGACGTTCGACTCCAACGAGGTCCGCCGCCACGTCACGGTCCTGGTCCTCACGGACAACCGCTTCATCGTCAGCCACACCGACGAGCAGGCCGCCGACGGCACCTCCCCCTCGCCGTACGCCACGACCTCCACGGAGTCCGTGAAGATCGGCCGGATCTCCTCCGTCGTGCTGAGCCGCGTCGTCGCCAACCCCGAGGCCTACACCCCGGGCACCCTGCCCCGCGAGGTCGTCCTCACCATCGGCTGGGGCGCGGTCTCCCGGATCGACCTGGAGCCCGCCGCCTGCGGCGACCCCAACTGCGACGCCGACCACGGCTACACCGGGTCGTCCACCGCGGACGACCTGAGCCTGCGCGTCAGCGAGGCGGGCGACGGACCGGACACCGTCCGGCAGACCCTCGCCTTCGCCCAGGCGCTCTCCGAGGCGACCGCGGCGACCGCCCGCTGATGGCCCAGGTGACCACCGCGGGCCGGTCCTGGCACGACCCGGTCCCGCTCGACCCCCGCTCCGCACCCCTCCCGCGCTACGGCACCGGCTCGCTCGCCGACCTGCTGCCGTCGATCGCGACGGGCCTGGGCGTCCCCGGGCTGAGCACCGGCCTGGAGCTCGCCCCCGCCGACCGGGTCTGCGTCTTCCTCATCGACGGCCTCGGCTGGGAGCTGCTGCGGGCCCACCCCGCGGAGGCGCCCTTCCTGCACTCCCTGCTGGGCACGTCCATGAACGGCACCGGGCAGCCGATGACCGCCGGGTTCCCCTCCACCACCGCGACGTCCCTCGCCTCGGTCGGCACCGGCCTGCCGCCGGGCGCGCACGGCCTGCCCGGCTACACCGTCGCCGACCCCGCCACCGGGCAGCTGATGAACCAGCTCCGCTGGCGCCCCTGGACCGACCCGCACGTCTGGCAGCCCTACCCCACGGTCTTCCAGCTCGCGGACGCGGCCGGGGTCCACACCTGCCAGGTCTCCGCCCCCGACTTCCAGCACACACCGCTGACGAAGATCGCGCTGAGCGGCGGCACCTTCCACGGCCGGCTCTCCGGCGAGGACCGGATGGACCTCGCCGCCGACCGGCTCGCCGCCGCCGACCGCGCGCTGGTCTACACCTACTACAGCGACGTGGACGGCAAGGGCCACCGCTTCGGCGTCGATTCGGACGAGTGGCGCGGCCAGTTGATGTACGTCGACCGGCTCGCCCAACGCCTCGCCGAGCAGCTGCCCCCGCGCTCGGCGCTGTACGTCACCGCCGACCACGGCATGATTGACATCCCCTTCGACCCGGAGTCGCGCATCGACTTCGACGAGGACTGGGAGCTGCGCGCCGGCGTCGCGCTCCTCGGCGGCGAGGCCCGCGCCCGCCACGTCTACGCCGTGCCCGGCGCGGCCGCCGACGTGCTGGCCGTCTGGCGCGAGGTGCTCGGCGAGCAGATGTGGGTCGCCGGGCGGGACGAGGCGATCGAGGCCGGCTGGTTCGGCCCGCCCGGTGAGGGCGTGGACGACCGGGTCCACGGACGGATCGGCGACGTGGTCGCCGCGGCCCGCGACGACATCGCCATCGTGGCCACCGAGACCGAGCCCAACGAGTCCGCGATGGTCGGACTGCACGGTTCCATGACGCCGGTGGAGCAGCTGGTCCCGCTCCTCGAAGTGCGTTCCTGACCCCGCCCGGCCCCCTTCAGCCCCTCCTACGTACGAAAGGCATTGGCTACCCCATGCCCGAGCTGGTGTTCTTCTCCGGAACCATGGACTGCGGAAAGAGCACCCTCGCTCTTCAGATCGAGCACAACCGCTCGGCACGCGGTCTGCAAGGGATGATCTACACCCGGAACGACCGCGCGGGCGAGGGCAAGCTGTCCTCCCGGCTCGGCCTGGTCACCGACTCCGTCGAGGCGGGCGACGGCTTCGACTTCTACGCCCACATCGTCGGGCACCTCTCGGCGGGCGGCCGGGCCGACTACGTCATAGCCGACGAGGCGCAGTTCCTCACCGCCGAGCAGATCGACCAGCTCGCCCGGATCGTCGACGACCTCGAACTCGACGTCTTCGCCTTCGGCATCACCACCGACTTCCGCACCCGCCTCTTCCCCGGCTCCCAGCGCCTGGTGGAACTCGCCGACCGGATAGAGGTGCTCCAGGTCGAGGCCCTGTGCTGGTGCGGTGCGCGGGCCACGCACAACGCCCGTACGGTCGGCGGACAGATGGTCGTCGAGGGCGCCCAGGTCGTCGTCGGGGACGTCAACCAGCCCGAGGCCGTGGTGGGTTACGAGGTGCTGTGCCGGCGTCATCACCGCCGCCGGCTGACGGCCGCGTCGGCGCGCGCCGCCGCGCTGTCGCCGGACGTGCTGCCCGTGGACCCGGCTAACGGGCCGTCCGCAGCAGGGTGAAGACGGCGCCCTCGGGATCCGCGACCGTGGCCACCCGCCCGGCCGCGCTCTCCCGCGGGGGCCGCAGCACCTGACCGCCCAGCTCGCTCACCCGGCGCGCGGCGACATCGGTGTCCGCCACCTCGAACGACGTCATCCAGTGCGGCCCCCGCGCGGGCGGCAGCGCCGCGCCGACCCCGTGGATCGCGGCCACCGGCCGCCCGTCCAGCCGCAGCGTGACGGAGTCGGAGCCGCCCGCCTCCGCGGGCTCGGCCTCGTAGCCGAAGAGCGCGCGGTAGAACATGACGACCGCGGACGTCCGGCGGGTCACCAGCTCGTGCCGGACCGGCGTGCCGGGCGCCCCCACCAACTCGGGGCCCACCAGCCGCTGTCCCTGCCAGACGCCGAACGAGGCCCCGGCCGGGTCCGAGGCGAGCAACAGCCGCCCGGCGTCCTCCGCCGTCAGCGGGCCCACGCCGACCGTGCCGCAGGACGAGCGGATCCCTTCCGCGGTCCCGTCCGCGTCGTCGCTCGCGAGATAGGTGGTCCAGGCGGTGGGCAGCCGCCGTCCGGGCGTCAGCCCGCCGATGCCCGCCACGTCCTGGCCGTCGATCGTGGCGCGTACGTACGGGCCGAGCCGGCGCGGCCCGGGGTTGTAGTAGGACCAGCCGAACAGGCCGCTGTAGAAGTCCTTGATGGATTCCAGGTCGTGCGCCAGCAGGCTCGTCCAGCACGGAGTGCCCGGTGTCTGCCTGGCCTCCCCCGTGCTCGGCCGCCGGGGGGAGCCCCAAACCTCGGTCATCGCCACTCTCTCCTCGGACCATCGTGGTGGCCGCGCGTCCCGCGCCGTTCCGCGGCGCGCGGGCGGTACGGGACGGGGCACGTCCAGATGTTTGCACCACCTGCCGTGGCGCGCCCCCCGGCCGCGCCGGGACCCACGTGTTCCCGCAGGAGAATGCCCGAATTCGCGTTTCGGTTCCGTTTCGGCGCCGTTGCCGTCCAGTATCGGGATCGCCGCTCAGTATCGAGCAGTTGTGCGCGGTCCCACCAGAGGGCCTCTCCGTGCGGGGCGGTTACGCCAGGATGGGGGCCATGAATCCCCTCATCACCGCAGCCGAACTCATGAACGCACCGGCCGGGGCGCGGCCACCGGTCCTGCTGGACGTCCGCTACCAGATGGGCGGCCCGCCCGGCCGTCCGCAGTACGAGGCGGGGCACATCCCCGGCGGCGCCTATGTGGACCTCGAAGCCGAGCTGGCCGGCCCCGCAGGGAAGCACGGCAGGCACCCGCTGCCGGACGTCGAGGCGTTCGGCGCGGCGATGCGGCGCGCCGGGGTGCGGTCCGACCGCGAGGTCGTCACCTACGACGGCGGCACAGGCTGGGCGGCCGCCCGTGCGTGGTGGATGCTGCGCTGGGCCGGTCATTACTCCGTACGGGTCCTCGACGGCGGCCTCGCCGCGTGGACGGCCGGGGGCGGGGCTCTGGAGACCGGCGCGCCGCCGGTCGAGGAAGGGGACTTCGTCCCGGCGCCGGGGGCGCTGTCGCTGCTCGACGCCGATGGTGCGGCCGCGCTGGCACGGCGCGGGGTGCTGCTGGACGCCCGGGCGGGGGAGCGGTACCGCGGTGAGACCGAGCCGATCGACGCGGTCGCCGGGCACATCCCCGGCGCGGTCTCCGCGCCGACGACGGAGAACGTGACCGAGGACGGCCGCTTCCGGCCCGCGGAGGAGCTGGCCGCGCGCTTCGCCGGCCTCGGGGCACGTGGCGAGGTGGGGGTCTACTGCGGCTCAGGCGTCTCCGCCGCGCACGAAGTGCTGGCGCTGGCGGTCGCGGGCATCCCCGCGGCCCTCTACGTGGGGTCGTGGAGCGAGTGGTCCTCCGACGGGAGCCGCCCCGTGGCGACGGGCCCCCAGCCGGGCTGATCCGCCGCCCCGTCGTCCGACCGGGGCGAACTGGCGGAAGTCCTGGGGGAGAAGCCTGGCGGAAGTCCTGGGGAAGAAGCGGCAGCGCCCGGCCTCGAAGGGCCTGGCGCTGCCGCCGTGCGGAGCGACCGCGAGGCGCGCACCACCGTGGCCCCGGCAGCAGCCGGGGTTGACGGGCGGTCACTCCTCGGGCCGCTCTGCCGTCACTCCTGTTTCTTGCGCCGGGTGCCGAAGACGATCTCGTCCCAGCTGGGCACCGCGGCCCGGCGGCCGGGCCGGACGCCGTCCGCCTCCGCCTGACGGTCCGTCGTCCCGGTGAGCCGGTCGCGGTGGCCGGCCACCGAACGCGGCATCAGCACATCGGCGTACGCGGCACCAGCGCCCGCACCCGCACCCGCGCTCGCGGCCGGAGGCTCGACGGCCTCCGCCTCCTCTTCGGTCTCCTCGCTCACCGGCGCCACCGGGGGCGGCTCCGGCACGACCATGTCGCCCCGGAAGCTGGGCACGGCCTCCAGCAGGCTCGTCAGGGAGTCCCGCTCCTTGGCGGTGTCCTCCGCGGCGGCGTCGGTGTCCGTCTCCGCGGGGGGAGCGGGCGGTGGCGGTGCCGGGCGGTCCAGGGTGCGGTCCAGCGGCCGGTCGCGCGGCAGCCGGGCGATGCGCGGCACGAAAGGAAAGCTCGGCTCGGGCGTGTCGTCGGTCTCGCCGATGAGGGCCCGCGCCTCGTCGTCCATCGCCTGAACGATCCGCCTCGGCGGGTCGAAGGTCCAGCTCGCGGCGCGCGGCTCACCTGCCGCGCGGTAGACGAGCAGCACCTCCCAGGTGCCGTCGTCGCGGCGCCAGGAGTCCCATTGCGAGCTGTCCTTCTCCGCGCCACGCAGCACCAGCCGCTCCGCGACCGCCTCGCCGAGCGGCGGACCGGTGTTCTCACCGGGACGGCGCACGGGCGTCTTGCGGGCGCGCTCGGCCATGAAGGCGCGCTCGGCGAGCACCGGTCCCTCGAACCTGCGGACCCGCTCGACGGGAATGCCGGCCAACTGCGCGACTTCCTCCGCCGAGGCACCGGCGCGTATACGCGCCTGGATGTCGCGCGGGCGGAGATGGCTCTCCACCTCGATCTCGATCTGGCCCAGGCGAGCACGGTCGTTGCGCACCGCGGCGCGCAACCGTTCGTCAATGGGAAGGGTGTACTCCGTGCTGTCCGCAGCCTTGAGCACCAGCCGTGTGCCGTCGTTGGAGACGGCCACGACACGCAGTTCGGGCATGGGGACCTCCCGGGTGGTGCCTGCCGACGTCACCTGCGTCGCTGCTTCCGCTAGTCGAGTGTGGCCTGCCCGGGTGCAGCCTGCCACAACATTGCCGAGTTGACGGGGCGAGAGCCGCCTGGCCCCTCCCGTTTGGGTCCGGGCGGCCGGACGGGACACCGGGACCAGGGCTCGCCACAGTACTCCATTCGGGCCACTGGGCGTGGATCGGCGCGCCATCGAAGTTCACGCGGGAGAAGGGAGTTGATCCGGGCCATCGGTGAGGACACCCTCCGAACGGGTGTCGAGGTTCACACAATCGCCCGAATCGGAACTGTTCGTTACGCTCGAATGTCTCTTCTAGCTGCAAGAGGGATCGAAGGGCTACACAGAGGCGGGAGATGGACGACAAAGGCGAAAGCGAGGCAAAACCCAAGAAGAAGCGCTTGGAGCTGAGCCTCGCGCAGGTCGCCGGGAGTGCCCTCGCGGCGGTCGTGGCCGCGCTGCTCGCGGGCAAGCTCGGGGTGTACGGCACCGTTCTCGGCGCCGGCGTGGTGAGTGTCGTGGCCACGTCGGGTGGCACGATCTTCCAGCACTTCTTCAGGCGCACCGGCGAGCAGCTCCGCGAGGCGACCACCCAGGCGGCCAGGCCCGCGCTGCGCCAGGTGCCGGTGAAGGACGCCGGGCGCGCCGTGGGACGCCTCGGGCCGGACGCCACGCCCGACGCCGCCCGTACCCAGCTGCTCGGCCAGGTCGACGCGACGCAGATGCTGCCTGCCGCCGACGCGACGCGAGGGCTGCCCGCCGAGGACGCGACGCAGCTGTTGCACGGAGCGGGCCTCACGCCGGAGCGCAGCACGCACGCGGGCGCGCATCAGGACCCGCACGCCGGTGCGTACTCCGATGAAAAGATCGACGGCCTGGGCGACGAGTACACGACAGGCACCACCCACGGCACGCGGCTGCGGGGCTGGAAGCGCCCGCTGCTCGCCGCGGGCGCGGTCTTCGTGCTCGCCATGGGCACCGTCACCGCGGTCGAGCTGGTCAGGGACCAGAGCGCGGACGGCGCGAACAACTCCACGACGATCAGCCAGCTGGTCAGCGGCGGCGGGAAGTCGGAGAAGAAGCAGGATCCGACGCCTTCCGACAGCCCCGGCCCGGGCCGTTCGCACGAGGGCGACCGGGAGCCGGGCAAGGGCGGGGACGGCAGCTCGTCGCCGGACGCCGGGACGCCCGGGCAGGGCGGCGGTACGGGCAAGCCCTCGCCGGACCCGTCGGCCTCGCCCGGCACGGGCGGCACCACCGGCGGCTCGACGCCCGACCCGAAGCCGAATCCGTCCAACCCCACGCAGACGCCCGACGGCGGCAAGGGCGGCACCGGCGGCAAGGGCGGCACGACCACGGGCGGCCAGGGCACGACCGGGCAGACCGACCCCAAGCCGCCGCAGGGCCAGAACGCGGCGGCGGGCACGGGCACGGTCACCCAGGGCACGCTGTCGTAGGACTCCGGCTCTCCTGCCGGACGGGCCCGGTGGTGCGGAATCCCCGCACCACCGGGCCCGTCCCGCGTTCAGGGGGAAAGCCGGGGTCTGCGGCCATCGCCCACCCCCGCCCGGCCTCCAGGGGGAGCCTCAGCCCAGCACGCGCCGCAGATACGCGTTGCCGAACACACCCTCCGGGTCCAGCCGGTCGCGCAGCGCGGTGAACTCCTCGAAGCGCGGATACACCCCGGCCAGATACGCCGCGTCGCGGCTGTGCAGCTTCCCCCAGTGCGGGCGTCCGCCATGCGCCGTCATGATCCGCTCGGCGGCCGCGAAATACGCGTGGTGCGGCGTGCCCCGGTACATGTGCACGGCCACATAGGCCGTGTCCCGCCCGTATGCCGTCGACAGCGGGACGTCGTCCGCCGGGGCGGTGCGTACCTCCACCGGGAAGCTGATCCGCAGCCGTGACCGCTCGACCGTCGCGCGCAGCTCCCGCAGTGCCGCCACGGCGGCCTCGCGCGGCAGGGCGTACTCCATCTCCAGGAAGCGGACCCGCCGGGGGCTGGTGAAGACCTTGTAGGCGACGTCGGTGTACGTGCGGGCCGACAGGGCGCGGCCGGCGATCCGGGCGATGCCGGGGACCGCGGCGGGCACGGTCCGGCCCACGGAACACACGGCCTGGAAGAGCCCGTTGGCTATCAGCTCGTCCTCGACCCAGGCGGCAGCGCGGCCGGGCGGTGCGGCGGGGCCCGCGCTGCGGTTGTTGCGCTTGGTGGTGCAGTGGGTGGTGTGCGGGAACCAGTAGAACTCGAAGTGCTCGTTCTCGGCGACGAGCTGATCGAATTCCGTGGTGACCCGGTCGAAGGGCATCGGCTCTTCCCTGGCCCGCAGGAGGAACTCGGGCTCCACCGCGAAGGTGACCGCGGTGATCACCCCCAGCGCGCCGAGACCCAGCCGGGCCGCCGTGAAGACCTCCGGGTGCTCACGCGGTGAGCAGGTGAGCACCGAGCCGTCCGCCGTCACCAGCTCCAGGCCCCGGACCTGGGCGGCGAGCGAGGCGGAGTCGCGGCCCGTGCCGTGGGTGCCGGTGCTGACCGCGCCCGAGGCGGTCTGCTCCATGATGTCGCCCATGTTGGCCAGCGACAGGCCGTGCGCGGACAGCGTCACGTTCAGCTGCCGGAGCGTGGTCCCGGCGGCCACGGTCACCGTCCCCGCCGCCCGGTCGACCGCCCGCAGTCCGGTCAGCCGCTCCGGGCGGATCAGCAGTCCCTCCGTGGCGGCCACCGAGGTGAAGGAGTGGCCGGTGCCGGCCGCCTTGACCTTCAGGCCGTCCGAGGCGGCCCGTGCCAACTCCTCGGCGAGCTCCGCGGTGCTCGCCGGTGCCACGGTCCGCGCGGGGCGGGCGGTGACGTTCCCCGCCCAGTTACGCCACACGCCCCTTGTCGCGGCCGTCGTGCCGCTCGTGGTTCCGGTCGTTCTCGTCATGTGCGTCGGACCCTCCCCTTGGCTGCGGCACGGGTCCCCCCGGCCGCTGCGGCGCCGGCGTGCGGAGCCGGCGGTAGCCGAGGAACGCCACCGCGGCCGAGAGCGCCCCCGCCACCACGCACACCACGTACCCCGTGGCTGCCCCGGCGTCGTCGACGACCCAGCCGGCGGCCGACGAACCCAGCGCCACCCCGACCGCGAGCCCGGTGCTCGTCCAGGTCATGCCCTCGGTCAGCTTCGCGCGCGGTACGTGCTGTTCGACGAGGGCCATCGTCGTCACCATGGTCGGCGCGATGGACAGGCCCGCGACGAAGAGCGCCACGGCCAGGAACGGCAGGCTCCCGACCAGTTGGAGGGGGATCATACTCACGGCCATCGCGCAGATGCCCAGCAGCCAGCGGCGGGCCGGCTCGCCCTTGAGGCGCAGCAGCCCGAAGACGACGCCGGCCAGGCAGGAGCCCAGCGCGTACACCGAGAGGACCAGGCTCGCCGCCGCCTTGTGGCCCTGCTCCTCGGCGAAGGCGACGGTCACCACGTCGACCGTCCCGAAGATCGTGCCCATGGCCACGAACGTCGCCACCAGCACCTGGAGCCCGGGGGAGCGCAGCGCCGAGCCGCCGTGGTGGTGCTCGTGGGGGTGCGGCACGGGCTCGGTGGAGCGCTGCGAGGTCAGCCAGAGGACGCCCACGGCCAGGAACACGGCGGCCAGCAGGGGCCCCGCCTCGGGGAACCACGCCGTGGACAGGCCGATCGAGAGGATCGGGCCGAAGATGAAGCACACCTCGTCGACCACGGACTCGAAGGAGTACGCGGTGTGCAGCTCGCGGCCGCCGCTGTGGATCGCCGCCCAGCGGGCCCGCACCATCGAGCCCACGCTGGGCAGGCAGCCCACGGCGGCCGCGAAGACGAAGAGCGTCCAGTCCGGCCAGCGCTGCTGCGCGCTGAGCAGCAGCCCCGCGACCGCGACCAGGCAGACCAGCGTCGCCGGACGGAGCACCCGGCGCTGCCCGTGCCGGTCGACGAGCCGGGATATCTGCGGGCCGACCATGGCCGCGGAGATGGCCAGGGTCGCGGAGAGCGCGCCCGCCAGCCCGTACCGGCCGGTCAGCTGGGACACCATCGTCACGATCCCGATGCCCATCATCGACAGCGGCATCCGGCCGAGGAACCCGGCGGCGGAGAAGCTCCTGGAGCCGGGGGCGGCGAATATTGCGCGGTATGGACTGGGCAAGGGGGCCGCCAGGGGATCAGGGGGTGAGCCGAGGAGGTTGACAGTGGGTGAGGGTGCCGGTAAGGGACGTAAGTGGCCGATACAGCTTACGTGCGTATGTGTGTGCGATGCACGGCCATTTCCTGCCTGTCAGTGGCGGGTGGCAGGATCGGACCATGTCGGATCAGCCAGCAGACCAGCGAGCAACAGCCCCGTACGACGCCCTGTTGCTGCTCTCCTTCGGCGGCCCCGAAGGCCCGGACGACGTCGTCCCGTTCCTGGAGAACGTCACCCGGGGCCGCGGGATCCCCCGCGAGCGGCTCAAGGAGGTCGGGCAGCACTACTTCCTCTTCGGCGGCGTCAGCCCGATCAACGACCAGAACCGCGAGCTGCTGGCCGCGCTGCGCAAGGAGTTCGCCGACCACGGCGTCGACCTGCCGGTCCACTGGGGCAACCGCAACTGGGCCCCGTATCTGACCGACACGCTGCGCGAGATGGCCGGCGCGGGGCACCGCCGCGTCCTGACGCTCGCCACCAGCGCCTACGCCTCGTACTCCGGCTGCCGGCAGTACCGCGAGAACCTCGCCGACGCCCTGGCCGCCCTGGAGGGCGAGGGGATCACGCTGCCGCGCGTCGACAAGCTGCGGCACTACTTCAACCACCCCGGCTTCGTCCGGCCCATGGTCGACGCGACCCTCGCGGCGCTCGCCGGTCTCCCCGAGGACGTCCGGGACGGCGCGCACCTCGCCTTCACCACGCACTCCGTCCCCACGGCCGCGGCGGACACCTCCGGCCCCGTCGAGGGCCATGGTGACGGCGGCGCCTACGTCGCCCAGCACCTCGACGTCGCCCGGCTGATCGCCGACGCGGTCCGCGAGGAGACCGGCGTCGAGCGCCCCTGGCAACTCGTCTACCAGTCCCGCAGCGGCGCCCCGCACATCCCCTGGCTCGAACCCGACATCTGTGACCACCTGGAGACCCTGCACGGCGAGGGCGCCGAGGCGGCCGTGATGGTCCCGATCGGCTTCGTCTCGGACCACATGGAGGTCAAGTACGACCTCGACACCGAGGCCACCGCCAAGGCCGCCGAGCTCGGCCTGCCGGTCGCCCGCGCGGCCACCGTCGGAGCCGACCCGCGCTTCGTGGCCGCCGTCCGCGAGCTGGTGCTGGAGCGCGCCGCCACCGAGCGCGGCCTCGACCCGCGGCGCTGCGCGCTCGGCGCGCTCGGCCCCTCCCACGATCTCTGTCCCGTCGGCTGCTGCCCGGCCCGGGCACCCCGCCCGGCCGCCGCCGGAGCCGACAGCCCGTACGCGTAAGGAGCACTGTGAGCGACACCTTGAAGGACGAACTCCTGGCCGTGGCCCTCGAGGCCGCGGAGCGGGCCGGCGCGCTGCTCAGGGACGGCCGCCCGGCCGACCTGGGCGTCGCCGCGACCAAGACCAGCCCCATCGACGTCGTCACCGAGATGGACATCGCCGCCGAGAAGCTGATCACCGGCTTCCTCGCCGAGCGCCGCCCCGCCGACGGGGTGCTCGGCGAGGAGGGCGCCAGCAGCACGGGCACCAGCGGGGTGCGCTGGGTCATCGACCCGGTCGACGGCACGGTCAACTACCTCTACGGGCTGCCCTCCTGGGCCGTGTCGATAGCCGCCGAGATCGACGGCGAGGCGGTCGTCGGCGTGGTCGCGGCGCCGATGCGGGGCGAGACCTACAGCGCGGTGCGCGGCCGCGGCGCGTTCCTGGGCGGCCGGCGGCTCGCCGTCCGCCCCGCGCCGCCCCTGGACCAGGCCCTGATCGGCACCGGCTTCGGCTATCTCACCGCCCGCCGGGCCGCCCAGGCGGAGGTCCTGCGCGCCCTGCTCCCGGAGGTCCGCGACATCCGGCGCGGCGGGTCCGCGGCCATCGACCTGTGCGACGTGGCCTGCGGCCGGCTGGACGGCTACTACGAGCGGGGGCTCAACCACTGGGACTATGCGGCCGGCGCCCTGATCGCCCGCGAGGCGGGCGCGCTCACCGGCGGCCGGCCCGGCGAGGCGGAGTCCACGGAGCTGACCGTGGCGGCGGCGCCGGTGCTCTTCGAGCGGCTCCGGGGGCGTCTGGAGGACCTGGGCGCCTGGCACGACTGACGGAGCCCCCGGGCCGAGCCCGCCGGGCGCGGCCCGGCGCCCCGGCCGGACGCCTCGGGAGAACACCGGAACGCCCCCGCACCGTCAGGTGCGAGGGCGTTCGGTGCGTGGATCGGCCGGTGGCGGCTGCCGCTAGGCGGCGCTCACTTCGACGCCGTGCTCCGCCGCGAGGCGGTGCAGGTCCTCCAGCGCCGCCTGCTCCACCTCGGCGAGGAACTCGTCGCCCGACCTGCGGGCCTGGTCCAGGTCGGACCGGGTGCTCTCTATGCGCTGCAGAATGCCAGCGGTGAACGCGTCCATAGTGCTGCGCCCCCTCCAGGGTCGGCTCGGCGGCACGGGGGTGTGCCTGGGGGTCACCCCCGGCGGGGACCGGGGGAGAAACGACCACACCCTGCCCCTTGGGACGGCGGCCGATCGTGACGTGCCGCTGCTCGGGCGTGATCGCGGGTGTGCAGACGTCTTCCCCACCGCCGTCCGCGGGGAAACCTGTGGCAGCCCGGCAAGGCGGAAAATGCGGAATCCCACCGGGACCACACGTCCTGCCACAGCCGCCCCCGACGCCCCTTACAGCCGGTTTACCGGCGTAGGAGGCAGGATGGATACACCCACCAGGGAACCGACATGCCTGCCCAGACCAAGGGCTCCAAGGGAAGGATCAACGCCGTGCGCGTACTCGTCGTCGAGGACGAGCAACTGCTCGCCGATGCCGTCGCCACCGGATTGCGCCGGGAGGCCATGGCCGTCGACGTCGTGTACGACGGCGCGGCCGCGCTCGAGCGTGTCGCCGTCAACGACTACGACGTCATCGTCCTCGACCGCGACCTTCCCCTCGTCCACGGCGACGACGTGTGCCGCAAGGTCGTCGAGCTCGGCATGCCCACCCGTGTCCTGATGCTGACCGCCTCCGGCGACGTCAGCGACCGGGTGGAGGGCCTGGAGATCGGCGCCGACGACTATCTGCCCAAGCCCTTCGCCTTCAGCGAGCTCACCGCGCGCGTCCGCGCCCTCGGCCGCCGTACGACGGTGGCGCTGCCGCCCGTCCTGGAGCGGGCAGGCATCAAGCTGGACCCCAACCGCCGCGAGGTCTTCCGCGAGGGCCGGGAGGTGCAGCTGGCACCCAAGGAGTTCGCGGTGCTGGAGGTGCTCATGCGCAGCGAGGGCGCGGTCGTCTCGGCCGAGCAGCTCCTGGAGAAGGCGTGGGACGAGAACACCGACCCCTTCACCAACGTCGTCCGCGTCACGGTCATGACGCTGCGCCGCAAGCTCGGGGAGCCCGCGGTGATCGTCACCGTGCCCGGCTCCGGATACCGGATCTGACGCACGATGCCCGCCACCCCCGCACCGCCGACGGCCCCCCAGACACCGCCGAAACCCAGCTGGGACCCCCGCCAGCCCGTCGTACGGCCGTTCCCCTGGCTGCGCCCGACGATCCGCATACGGCTCACCCTGCTCTACGGCGGGATGTTCCTGATGGCGGGCGTCCTGCTGCTCACGATCATCTATCTGCTGGCTGCCCACGCGCTGGACTCCGGCAGCGCGCCGCTGATCAAGCTGATCAACGGCAGCCAGGTCACCGTGCCCGACTCCAGCCTCTGTCCCGACCTGCGCCCCGGCCTGACCGCCGACCAGGCGAACAACATCCTGAGCACGTGCACGAGCCACCAGCGTGCCCTCGCCCTCGACAGCCTCCTCAAGCGCTCCCTCCTCGCCCTCCTCGGCCTCGCCGTGATCGCCTTCGCCTTCGGCTACGCCATGGCGGGCCGGGTCCTCTCGCCGCTCGGCAAGATGACGCGCACGGCCCGCCGGGTCGCCGCCACGGACCTCTCCCGGCGGATCGAACTGGGCGGCCCGGAGGACGAGTTGAAGGAGCTCTCCGACACCTTCGACGAGATGCTCGACCGGCTGGAGCGGGCGTTCACCGCGCAGCAGCGCTTCGTGGCCAACGCCTCGCACGAGCTGCGCACCCCGCTCGCGATCAACCGCACCCTGCTGGAGGTCCACCTCTCCGACCCGGGCGCGTCCCCCGAGCTCCAGCAGCTCGGCAAGACCCTGCTGGCCACCAACGAGCGCAGCGAGCAGCTCGTGGAGGGCCTGCTGCTGCTCGCGCGCAGCGACAACGAGATCGTGGACCGCAAGCCCGTGGACCTCGCGGAGGTGGCCTCCCAGGCCATCGACCAGACGCGCGCGGAGGCCCAGGCCAAGGGGGTCGAGCTGCGCGGCACCCGGCAGCCCGCGGTCGTGCAGGGCAACGGCGTGCTCCTGGAGCGCATCGCGCTCAACCTCGTGCAGAACGCCGTGCGCTACAACGCGGCCGACGGCTGGGTCGAGGTCACCACCGAGGCCCAGCCGGGCCGGGCGGTGCTGGTCGTGGAGAACACCGGCCCCATCGTCCCGGCCTACGAGCTGGACAACATCTTCGAGCCGTTCCGCCGCCTGCGCACCGAGCGGACCGGCAGCGACAAGGGCGTGGGCCTCGGGCTTTCGATCGTCCGATCCGTCGCCCGCGCGCACGGCGGCAGGATCACCGCCGAACCCCGCGACGGGGGTGGGCTGATCATGAGAGTGGTACTTCCGACCTGAGAATCTCTGCGAGAATAGGGCGGCCGGAGGTTCGCTTTGGGCGGAATTTTCATGGTCCGCCCCTAGCCGGTGGCGTGTGTGATCGCTCACATGCGCAAACTTCCGGCCATCCACTCTCCGTGATCGTCGGGGCCGATGGAACGCCGGGAAAATGGGGGTTTCCGGGGGTCCTGATCACGGGAAGTACACGTGATGGCGTATCCACATGCGGCATCCGGACCGTGTACGGTCCCGTTCGCCATCCATCCCCATCACCTCTTCAGGTGTGCGGTTGGGTGTCGATTGAGTAACAGACCTTGATGTGAGGCAAAATCTCCGCCTCGGGTCGGGCACAAGTCCGGCCTCTCACGCGTTACGTGCGCTGGAGACACCGCAGACACCCAGAGGGGGAGAGCGACATGGCAACGGATTACGACACCCCACGCAAGACCGACGATGACGTCAACGAGGACAGCATCGAGGAGCTGAAGGCCCGGCGGAACGACAAGTCCGCTTCAACGGTCGACGTCGACGACTTCGAGGCCGCCGAAGGCCTGGAGCTGCCCGGCGCGGACCTCTCCAACGAGGAGCTGTCCGTCCGGGTCCTGCCGCGGCAGGCCGACGAGTTCACCTGCATGAGCTGCTTCCTCGTGCACCACCGCAGCCAGCTGGCCCGCGAGAAGAACGGTCAGCCGATCTGCCGCGACTGCGAGTGAGGAGCGGGTCTGCATGGCAGGCTCGATCCCGTTTCGCAAGCGGCGCTCACAGCGGTCCGAACTGACCACCGGACCAGAGGGCGACGCCGCGCGGCAGGAGGGTGCCGATGACGCCGACGTCACCGTCGGCGCCGTGGACACCACCCCTGCCGCCGGGGCCGGCACAGACGTCGAGCGGGGCCGTGCGGCCTCGCTCGCCGCGGCTGTCGGCCGTGGCGCCAGGAAGGGCGGCCAGGGGGCGAGGGCGGGGCTGACCGCCGTGGCCGACCGGATCATCGCGAACGCCCCGCGCGTCCCGGTGCGCGATCTCGCGACCCTGCGCGAGCAGTTCCCGGGCCTGGGCCCGGAGGAGCTCGCGGACAAACTGGTCGCGGGCGCCGCGCACGGCACGTCCACCGTGGGCGCCGGCGTCGGCGCCGCGGCCATGCTGCCGGTTCCGCCGGCCATGCCCGCCGAGCTGGCGGCCGAGATCATCGGCGTCGCCGCGGTGGAGTTCAAGCTCATCGCCGAGCTGCACGAGGTCTACGGCCTGCGGGCCCCCGGCACCGTGCGCCAGCGCGCGGTCGCCTATCTCGGGGCGTGGGCCGACGAGCGTGGCATCGACGTCACCTCGCCCCTGACCGTCAACGCGGCCCTCGGCGGCCAGCTGCGGCGCGAGCTGCGCCAGCAGGTCCTCAAGCGCAGCTTCCGCAATCTGCCCAACCTCACGCCGTTCATGATCGGCGCGACCGTGGGCGCGGTCATGAACCGACGCGACACCAAGAGACTCGCCGAGAAGGTCCGCAAGGACTTGCGCACCCGCCAGATCCCCTGGAACACCCTCCTGCCGGAGCCCGGCTCCCTCTGAGCCCCGAGGGCCCGCCCGGCGCGGGCTCAGGCCCGCACGGCCGCCAGGGCCGCCGCCAGGCGCTCGGGGGAGCGGGTGGAGAGGTAGACGTACGGCGTGGGGTCCGAGGGGTCGGTGATCTCGATGCGCACCGCCGTGGGGACGTAGCCGCGCAGCAGCATGAAGGCGCGGGTGTCGGCCTTGTGCGTGCGCCAGGCGCGGGCCTCCTCCGCGTCCAGGACCTCCGCCGCCCCCAGCGCCGCCACCGGGATCTGCGCGTCACCGGCGATGAGGGCGTCGCCCACGACGCGGATGCGCACCGAGCCGTAGGAGCTGACCGCGATCGACGCGAGGGCCGCGCCGCCGACGAGTCCGCCCAGCATCGGGATGGTGCCCAGCGGCAGCAGAATCAGCGCCATGGCGACCCCGATGAGTACCGCGATGAACCACCACGATCGGGGCGCGGTCAGGCGTTCTTCGTAAGGCTGCATGGGCCAAGCCTGCCACGGACGGGACCAGGCCCTGCTCCCGCGGGTAAGGTCAGCCCCTGTGAGTGGACGAACGACAAAGCCGACGCTGCCGCCCGGGGCCGAGCCACCGGTGCGGCACGCGGACGCGCCCGCGCCCGGGGAGACCATCGGGGCGCACTACGAATACTGCTTCGGCTGCGGCGGAGGCGTCCCGCACGGTCTGCACGTCGAGGTGCGCGCCGGCGAGGGCGTGAGCGTCACCGCGGAGTTCCGCGTCAAGGAGGCGCACCAGGGCGCCCCCGGCCTCGCGCACGGCGGTGTGCTGGCCACGGCGCTCGACGAGACGCTGGGCTCGCTGGGCTGGCTGCTGCGGGTGATCGCGGTGACCGGACGGCTGGAGACGGACTACGTACGGCCCGTGCCCGTGGACACCGTGCTGCACCTGCAGGCGGAGGTCCGCGCGGTGCACGGCCGTAAGATCTACGCCACGGCCACCGGCCGGATCGGCGGCCCGGAGGGCCCCGTCGCGGTCCAGGCGGAAGCGGTGTTCATCGAGGTCAAGGTCGACCACTTCATCGAGAACGGCCGCGCCACCGAGATCCAGGCCGCCCTGGCCGACCCCGACCAGGTGAAGGTCGCGCGAGCTTTTGAGGTGAACCCGTGAGCCGTATGCCGCTGGACGTGCTGATCCGCAGGGTCGACCCGGAGGTGCCCGTCCCCTCCTACGGTCACCCCGGCGACGCCGGCTGCGACCTGGTCACCACCGAGGCCGCCGAGCTGGCGCCGGGGGAGCGGCTGGTGCTGCCCACCGGGGTCGCCGTCGCGCTGCCCGACGGTTACGCCGCCTTCGTGCACCCGCGTTCGGGTCTCGCAGCCAGGTGCGGGGTCTCCATGGTGAATGCCCCGGGGACCATCGATGCCGGGTACCGTGGAGAGATCAAGGTGATTGTGGTCAATCTGGACCCGCGCGAGACCGTGCGGTTCGAGAGGTTCGACCGGATCGCCCAATTGGTTGTCCAGCAGGTCGAGAAGGTCCGCTTCCACGAGGTGGCGGAGCTTCCAGGCTCGGCACGGGCCGAAGGGGGCTTCGGGTCCACCGGTGGCCACGCTGCCGTGGGGAATGGATTCGCTTCGGTCGCAAGCGACCGGGAAGGACAGTGACGTGTTCGGTCGTCGCCGCAAGCGCGGGGAGGACGCCGTCGACCAGGTCGACGACGTGACCTCCGAGGAGTTGGCTGAGGACTCCCTCTCCAACGCGTCCGCAGAGGACATCGCGGCCGAGAGCCGGGTCCGGCTGGAGCCGGAACCGCGCCCCGAAGGGCCGTGGGACCTCTCCGAGGTCCGCGACCCCGTGGAGGGCCGCGTGGACCTGGGCGGACTGTTCGTGCCCGGGGTCGAGGGCATGGAGCTGAGGGTCGAGGTCGCCGGTGACGCCATCGTCGCCGCGACAGTGGTGCTGCGCGACAGTGCCGTGCAGCTCCAGGCGTTCGCCGCCCCCAAGCGCGAGGGCATCTGGCACGAGGTGCGGGAGGAGATCGCCTCCGGCATCACCCAGCAGGGCGGCGTCGTGGACGAGGTCCAGGGCCCGCTGGGCTGGGAGCTGCGGGCCCAGGTGCCGGTCGCGCTGCCGGACGGCACCCAGGGCGTCCAGCTCGTCCGCTTCGTGGGCTGTGACGGCCCGCGCTGGTTCCTGCGCGGTGTCATCTCGGGCCAGGGCGCGGTGCAGCCGCAGACCGCCGGGATGCTGGAGCAGATCTTCCAGGACACCGTCGTCGTGCGCGGCGAGTCCCCGATGGCGCCCCGCGACCCGATCGTGCTGAAGCTGCCGGACGACGCGCAGATGGTCGCCGAGGGCCTCCAGCAGCAGGACGAGGACGGAGCCTCGCGCTTCGCCGGCGGTGTGGACCGCCTGGAGCGTGGCCCGGAGATCTCCGAGGTGCGCTGAAAACCGCTCGTCAAACGGCTGGATCTGGTCGTTCCGCTGGGCCGCAACCCCGAATCGGGGTTGCGGCCCAGCGGCGTTTTCGCAGGTCAAAGCGGTGCGCGTATGGAATCCGTCAAGGGGGCGCTAATGGCCGTATGAGAGGCGTCAACGGGGCGCTCGCACCGTGACAACAGGGGTTTGCTTTGGGAGTCCGTTCATATCCGAACTCTCTAGGAGCACACGATGGCCGACGTGGCCTTCGTCGTCACCACGATCGCGGTCTTCGCGCTGGTGGCTCTCGTCGCCAAGGGGGTGACCAAGCTGTGACCGTCGAGAACATCGTCGGCCTGGTCGTGGCCGTCGCCCTGCTGGGCTACCTGATCCTCGCCCTCGTTTTCCCGGAGAGGTTCTAGCAAAGATATGAGCCCCGTCCTTTCCGGAGTCCTCCAGCTCACCGCGCTCGTCGCGGCGCTGGCGCTGGTCTACCGCCCGCTGGGCGACTACATGGCCCGCGTCTACAGCTCCGAGAAGCATCTGCGCGTCGAGAAGCTGATCTACCGCTCGATCGGCGCCAATCCCAACGCCGAGATGCGCTGGCCCGCCTACCTGCGCGGCATCCTCGCCTTCTCGGCGGCGAGCGTCCTCTTCCTGTACCTGCTCCAGCGGATCCAGGGCGTCCTGCCGCACTCGCTCTCCCTCGGCTTCACGGCGATCAGCCCGGACCAGGCGTTCAACACCGCCGCCTCGTTCGTCTCCAACACCAACTGGCAGTCGTACTCGGGCGAGCAGGCCATGGGCCACGCCGTCCAGACGGCCGGTCTCGCCGTCCAGAACTTCGTCTCCGCCGCCGTCGGCATGGCCGTCGCCGTCGCGCTCGTCCGGGGCTTCGCCCGGGCCCGCACCGGAGAACTGGGCAACTTCTGGTCCGACCTGGTGCGCGGCACGGTCCGCATCCTGATCCCGATCTCCGTGATCGCCGCGGTCGTGCTCGTCGCCTGTGGCGCGATCCAGAACTTCGCGGGCATCCACGACATCGGGCAGCTCGCCGGCGGCACCCAGCAGGTCAACGGCGGCGCCGTGGCCTCGCAGGAGGCCATCAAGGAGCTCGGCACCAACGGCGGCGGCTACTTCAACGCCAACTCCGCCCACCCGTTCGAGAACCCCAACGCCTTCACCAACCTCTTCGAGATCTTCCTGATCCTCGTCATCCCCTTCTCGCTGACGCGCACCTTCGGCAAGCTCGTGGGCAACGTCAAGCAGGGCTACGCGATCCTCGCCGCCATGGGCCTGATCTGGCTCGGCTTCACCGCGCTGATGATGTGGACGGAGTTCCACCACGGCGGCCCGGCGCTCCAGGCCGCGGGCAGCGCGCTGGAGGGCAAGGAGCAGCGCTTCGGCATCGGCGGTACGTCGATCTTCGCGACCTCCACCACCCTGACCTCGACCGGCGCGGTGGACGGCTTCCACTCCTCCTTCACCGGCTTCGGCGGCGGCATCGCGCTGCTCGGCATGATGCTCGGCGAGATCGCGCCCGGCGGTGTCGGCTCCGGCCTCTACGGCATGCTCGTCATGGCGATCATCGCGGTCTTCATCGCGGGCCTGATGGTCGGCCGTACGCCCGAGTACCTGGGGAAGAAGATCGGCACCCGCGAGATCAAGCTCGCCGCCTGCTACATCCTCATCACCCCGACGCTGGTCCTCGGCTTCACCGCCGTGTCCATGGCGATGGCGACCCCGCCGCACTCGATCCTCAACGTCGCGGGCAACTCCGTGGACAGCAGCGGAGCGCACGGCTTCTCCGAGGTGCTCTACGCCTTCACCTCCGGCGCCAACAACAACGGCTCCGCCTTCGGCGGTCTCAACGCCAACACGCATTGGTACAACACCACGATCGGTCTCGCCATGCTGCTGGGCCGCTTCCTGCCGATGGTCTTCGTGCTGGCGCTGGCCGGCTCGCTGGCCGAGCAGCAGCCCGTTCCCGAGACCGCGGGCACCCTGCGCACCGAGAAGCCGCTCTTCGCGGGCCTGCTCGTCGGCGCGATCATCATCATCACCGGCTTGACCTACTTCCCGGCACTGGCCCTTGGCCCGATGGCGGAGGGACTCTCATGAGCACGACCACCCCTGTCCGTACCGCCCCCGAAGGGCCCGAGGAGGAGCGTCCGCACGGCTCCGAGGAGCCCGGCCGGGTCTCGGGCGGTATCTTCGACCCGGCGCAGCTGCTGAAGTCGCTGCCGGACGCGTTCCGCAAGCTCGATCCCCGGGTGATGGTGAAGTCCCCGGTGATGTTCGTGGTCGAGGTCGGCTCGGTGGTCACCACCGGGCTGGCGCTCAAGGACCCCGGCGCCTGGTTCGGCTGGGCGATCACCGTCTGGCTGTGGCTGACCGTCATCTTCGCCAACCTCGCCGAGGCCGTCGCCGAGGGGCGCGGCAAGGCGCAGGCGGACACCCTGCGCAAGGCCAAGACCGACACCGTCGCGCGCCGCCTGACCGGCGGCACGGAGGAGTCGGTGCCCGGCACCGAGCTGCGCGTGGGCGACCTCGTCGTCTGCGAGGCCGGTGACATCATCCCCGGTGACGGCGATGTCGTCGAAGGTGTCGCGAGCGTCGACGAGTCCGCGATCACGGGTGAGTCGGCGCCGGTCATCCGCGAGTCCGGCGGCGACCGCTCGGCCGTCACCGGCGGTACGAAGGTGCTCTCCGACCGCATCGTCGTGAAGATCATGACGAAGCCGGGCGAGACCTTCATCGACCGGATGATCAACCTCGTCGAGGGCGCGGCCCGGCAGAAGACGCCGAACGAGATCGCCCTCAACATCCTGCTGGCCTCGCTCACCATCGTCTTCCTGCTGGCCGTCGTCACGCTCCAGCCGTTCGCGATCTACGCCCACGCCGAGCAGTCGATGATCGTGCTGGCGGCCCTGGTGGTCTGCCTGATCCCGACCACCATCGGCGCGCTGCTCTCCGCGATCGGTATCGCCGGCATGGACCGGCTCGTGCAGCGCAACGTGCTGGCGATGTCCGGGCGCGCGGTCGAGGCGGCCGGTGACATCTCCACGCTGCTGCTCGACAAGACCGGCACGATCACCTACGGCAACCGCCAGGCCGCCGAGTTCGTCCCGGTCAAGGGCACCATGGCCGCCGAGGTGGCGGACGCCGCCCAGCTGTCGTCCCTGGCCGACGAGACGCCCGAGGGCCGCTCGATCGTCGTCCTCGCCAAGGAGAAGTACGGCCTGCGCGAGCGCCACGAGGGCGAGCTCGTCGGCGCCGAGTGGGTGCCCTTCACCGCCCAGACGCGTATGTCGGGTGTGGACGTCTCCCAGGACGGAATCAGCCGCAAGGTCCGCAAGGGCGCGACCGGTTCGGTCGTCGCCTGGGTCAAGGAGCAGGGCGGCAGCGTCGCCGACGACGCCATCAAGCTCACCGACGACATCTCCCAGGCCGGCGGCACGCCGCTGCTGGTCGCCGTGGAGGACGACAAGGGCGCCCGCGTCCTGGGCGTCATCCACCTCAAGGACGTCGTCAAGGAGGGCATGCGCGAGCGGTTCGACGAGCTGCGCCGCATGGGCATCAAGACCGTCATGATCACGGGTGACAACCCGCTGACGGCGAAGGCCATCGCCGAGGAGGCGGGTGTCGACGACTTCCTCGCGGAGGCGACGCCCGAGGACAAGATGGCGCTCATCAAGCGCGAGCAGGCCGGCGGCAAGCTCGTCGCGATGACGGGTGACGGCACCAACGACGCGCCCGCGCTGGCCCAGGCGGACGTCGGCGTGGCCATGAACACCGGCACCTCGGCCGCCAAGGAGGCCGGGAACATGGTGGACCTGGACTCCAACCCCACCAAGCTCATCGAGATCGTCGAGATCGGCAAGCAGCTCCTGATCACGCGTGGCGCGCTGACCACCTTCTCGATCGCCAACGACGTCGCGAAGTACTTCGCGATCATCCCGGCGATGTTCGCGGTGGCCTACCCGGGCCTGGACAAGCTCAACATCATGAGCCTGCACAGCCCGCAGACCGCCATCCTGTCGGCGGTCATCTTCAACGCGCTGGTCATCGTGGCCCTGGTGCCGCTCGCCCTCAAGGGCGTGCGTTACCGCCCGATGAGCGCGGACAGCATGCTCCGGCGCAACCTCACCGTCTACGGACTGGGCGGCCTGATCGCCCCGTTCATCGGCATCAAGATCATCGACCTGCTCATCTCCCTCATCCCTGGCATCGGGTGACCTCCATGAACAACTCCGTACGCAGCACGGCCCGGCTGGCCGGCGCGGGCCTGCGGGCCCTGCTCGTCCTCACGGTCATCTGCGGGGTGATCTACCCCCTCGTCGTCACCGGCATCGCCCAGGCGGCCTTCCACGGCAAGGCCAACGGCTCCGAGATCAAGGTGAACGGCAAGTCGGTGGGCTCCGAGAGGCTCGGCCAGTCCTACACCCTCGACGAGAAGGACAAGGCCGGAAACCCGCTGCCCGACCCGAAGTTCTTCCAGGGCCGCCCCTCGGCGGCCGGGCCCAACACCGAGAACACGCAGTACAAGCTCGTGGTGTCCGGCCCCTCCAACCTCGCCGCGGACAGCAAGGTCCTGCTGGACAGCGTCCAGCAGCGCCGCGCCGACGTCGCCGCCTTCAACGGCGTCTCCCCGGCGGCGGTCCCGGCGGACGCCCTCACCGCCTCCGGCTCCGGCCTCGACCCCGACATCTCCCCGGCCTACGCACGCCTCCAGGCCGACCGGGTCGCCAAGGCCAACCACCTCCCGGCCGACGAGGTCGGCAAGCTCGTCGACCAGCACGTCGACGGCCGCATCCTCGGCTTCATGGGCGAGGAGCGCGTCAACGTCCTGAAGCTCAACGTCGCGCTCCGCGAGCTCGCCAGGGGCTGACGGGCAGGCGGTGACGTACGTCGGCGGGCGGCCGGGGCGGTGAACCCCGCCCGCCCGCCGACGTCTTGGGTCCGGGACACACGCCCGATCAGCTGAGCGTTCGACCTCCGGCAGGGCACTCTAGGGGCGTGGCCTCCCTCTCCCCGCAGCCCCAAGTCGTCCCTCCCGCACCACACATGGTGGTCTGCGGCGACGACGCTCTCGCCCACCGGCTCGCCGCCGAGCTCTCCGGCGTCTACGGCGAGCGCGTCACCCTCGTCGTGCCGCCCGCCCGCGACGGCCGTCCCCGCCCCGCCGTGCCCGGCCGCGCCGCCACCCTCCTCGGACGGGTGACCGGCGTGGTGGGCCGTACCGCCGGAGCCAACGGCGGCGCGGGCACCGGGAGTCCGCCCGGCGCCCCCGTACGCGTCGTGCGGGCGCCCGAGCCCGACGACGAGGCGCTCGACGAGGCCGGGGTGGCCGGCGCCACCGCGCTCGCCCTCGTCTATGACGACGACGAGACCAACATCCACGCCGCACTGCGCGCCCGCCGCGTCAACCCCCGGCTGCGGCTCGTCATCCGGATGTACAACCGCAGGCTCGGCCAGCGGCTGGAGGAGCTCCTCGACCAGGCCGCCCGGATGGGCAACGGCGACCCGGACGGCCCCGGTGCCGCCGAAGCGACCACCACCGTCCTCTCGGACGCCGACACCGCGGCACCCGCGCTCGTCGCGGCGGCCGTCTCCGGCCACTCCAAGGTCATCGAGGCGGGCGGGCTGCTGCTGAGAGCCGTCGAGAGGCCCCCGCTCGCCCCCGGCGACCGCGACCGCCCCGGCGCCAGGACCGTGGCCCTGCTCTCCCCGGCACGCCCGGACGGCATCGACGGGGACGGGCCCGTGATGCTGCCGGACGCGGACCCGGCGGCGTCGGGCGGCCGCGGCCGCATCGTCCTGGAGCGGGTCCACTATCCGGGAGCGCCGCAGCGCGCGCCGCGGCTGACGGCCCGCAGCCTGCCCCTGGGGTCGTTCTTCTCGCCCCGGCTGCGCTGGGCCCTCGGCTGCCTGGCGGCCGCCGTCCTCGGGCTGGCCGTCGCCTCCTGGCTGGTCACCGACGCCAACCCCACGCACGCCGCCTACCTCTCCCTCCTCGACCTCTTCGCCATCAACGACCCGGCGATCGGCCAGCCGCTCGGCCGGCAGATCCTCCAGCTCCTCTCCGGCCTCGCCGGGCTGCTGCTGCTCCCGCTGCTGGTCGCCGCCGCACTGGAAGGGCTCGGCACCTTCCGTTCGGCCTCCGCCCTGCGCCGCCCGCCGCGCGGGCTGTCCGGCCATGTGGTGCTGCTCGGCCTCGGCAAGATCGGCTCCCGGGTGCTGGCCCGGCTGCGCGAACTCGACATCCCGGTGGTCTGCGTGGAGCGCGACCCGCAGGCCCGCGGGGTGGCGCTGGCGCGCTCGCTGCGGGTGCCGACCGTCATCGGTGACGTCACGGAGGAGGGCGTGCTGGAGGCCGCCAAGATCGGTGAGAGCCGCACGCTGCTCGCGCTCACCAGCAGCGACACCACCAACCTCGAAGCCGTGCTGTACGCCCGCGCGGTCAGGCCCGGCGTCGGCGTGGTCATGCGGCTCTACGAGGACCGGTTCTCCAAGGCCGTCTACCGCACGCTGCGCGTCTCCCACCCCCGGGCGCGGACCCGCACGCGCAGCGTCTCCTATCTGGTCGCCCCGGCCTTCGCCGGCGCGATGATGGGCCGTCAGATCCTGGGTGCCGTACCCGTGGAGCGGCGGGTGCTCCTCATCGCCGCGGTGGAGGCCGGAAGCCACCCGGGGCTGGCGGGCCGCACGGTCGCCGAGGCGTTCGAGCCGGGCGCCTGGCGCGTCCTCGCCCTGGCCGCGGAGGGCGCGGGCGAGACTCCCCGCCCGCCGGACGGGTCCGCCGACGGCGGCGACGCTCACGTCCTGCGCCCCGACGACCGCGTCGTGGTCGCCGCCACCCGCCAGGGCCTCGCCGAACTGCTGGGCCGGCGCCCTGTGCCGCGGCCGCGGAGCGATGTCGGATGACGGCCGTGCTTCGGGGGTCTGGGGGCTTGCCCCCAGTTCCGGGAAGGGGCGGGTAGGGGAACAAGCCCGCCGCAGGCGCAGACAACCCGCACCCAAGCGCCGCAACAGTGGCGCATGCCGAACATGCGCGGCAGCGTCGACCAGCCCTCACGCCGCTGCCATGGGCTCCGCCCCTGTCCCGTACGGGACAGGCGCTGCCGGGCTTCGCGGACGCGCCCGCGAGGTGCTCCGCCAAGGGCGGCGATCAGCCGTCGTCCATGACGGTCACCACACGTCTCCCGGCCGCCAGTCGCAGATCAGCTCCCCGCCCAGGTCGACGTCCACGCGCGGAAGCACGTAGATGCACCCGTCCTCCTCCGCCGTCCGTTCCACCCCTGCGGGGGCGAGCACCGACGTCGGGCCCTGCCACCGCCGCCAGCCCCGCCCCTCGTACAGGGGGACGGCTCCGGCCGCCGCGCCGAGGGCGCCCAGTTCGTAGCAGCCGTCGCGCAGTACCCGCTCCAGCGCCTCCATCACGGCCGACGCGACACCCCGGCGGCGCCGGTCGGCGCGGACCGCCACGGCCTCCACGTAGCCGGTGCGCAGGGCGCGGCCGCCGTGCAGCAGGCGCCGCTGCACCACGGAGCCGTGGCCGATCAGCTCGCCGTTCCCGTACGCGAGAGCGTGCATGCCGCCGACGGTGTGGTCCCAGTCGTCGTCGGTGAAGGTCCCCTCGAAGGCGTGGTCCATCAGGGCGCGGACCGCCGCGAGTTCCGCTGTGCCCAGCTGCGAGGTGTGCGCGGTGCGTACGTCAGTCATACCGGGCATGGTGTCATCCCGGACCCCGCCGAGGACGGCCCCGACCGGCCGGACCGGGGTCACGGGAGCACGCGTCAGGACCGCGTCAATACCTGCTGAGCAGCCGCCTCGCGCACCAAATGTCCACAACCATGGCCGTAAGGTCGAACATGCGCGACAGTGCTGCACCTCGGGGCGGACAACCGTCTCGAACACTGTCGCGTTTCGTGAAAGACAATGGGGCCATGGGACGCGGCAAGCTTCGGATCTACCTCGGCGCGGCACCGGGCGTCGGCAAGACGTACGCGATGCTCTCCGAGGCACACCGCCGGGTCGAGCGTGGCACCGACGCCGCCGTCGGCTTCGTGGAACACCACGGCCGACCGCGCACCGAGGTCCTGCTGCACGGCCTGGAGGAGGTGCCCCGGCGGGAGATCGTCTACCGGGGGACCGTCTTCAGCGAGATGGACGTCGACGCGGTGCTGGCCCGCCGCCCCGCCGTTGCCTTCGTCGACGAGCTGGCCCACACCAACGTGCCTGGCTCCCGCAACACCAAGCGGTGGCAGGACGTCGAGGAGCTGCTCCAGGCGGGCATCGACGTCGTCTCGGCCGTCAACATCCAGCACCTCGAATCACTGGGTGACGTGGTCGAGTCGATAACGGGCGTCCGGCAGCAGGAGACCGTCCCCGACGAGGTCGTCCGCCGGGCGGACCAGATCGAGCTCGTCGACATGTCGCCGCAGGCCCTGCGCCGCCGCATGGCGCACGGCAACATCTACAAACCGGACAAGGTCGACGCCGCCCTCTCCAACTACTTCCGGCCCGGCAACCTGACCGCGCTGCGCGAGCTGGCGCTGCTGTGGACGGCCGACCGCGTCGACGAGTACCTCCGGCAGTACCGCACCGAGCACAGCGTCTCCACCATCTGGCAGGCCCGCGAGCGCATCGTCGTCGGCCTCACCGGCGGCCCCGAGGGCCGCACCCTGATCCGCCGCGCCTCGCGCATGGCCGCCAAGGGCTCCGGCAGCGAGATCCTCGCCGTCTACATCGCCCGCAGCGACGGCCTCACCTCGGCCTCGCCCAAGGAGCTGGCCGTCCAGCGCACCCTGGTGGAGGACCTCGGCGGGACCTTCCACCACGTGATCGGCGACGACGTGCCGGCCTCGCTGCTGGAATTCGCCCGCGGGGTCAACGCCACCCAGATCGTGCTCGGCTCCAGCCGCCGCAAGACCTGGCAGTACATCTTCGGCCCCGGCGTCGGCCAGACCGTCGCCCGGGAATCCGGGCCCGACCTCGACGTCCACATCGTCACCCACGAGGAGGTCGCCAAGGGACGCGGCCTGCCCGTCGCCCGCGGCGCCCGCCTCGGCCGGGGCCGCATCGTGGGCGGCTGGCTCGCCGGCGTCGTCGCCCCCGCCCTGCTCAGCCTGCTGCTCACGCACATCGACCCGGACCTCGGTCTGGCCAACGACATGCTGCTGTTCCTGTGCATGACGGTCGCGGCCGCGCTGCTCGGCGGACTCCTCCCGGCACTCGCCTCGGCGGCCTTCGGCTCGCTGCTGCTGAACTACTACTTCGTCGAACCGGTGCACCGGCTGACGATCACCGACCCCAAGAACATCGTCGCCATCACGATCTTCGTGTTCGTCGCGGTCTCCGTGGCGTCCGTGGTGGACCTCGCCGCCCGCCGCACCCACCAGGCCGCCCGGCTGCGCGCCGAGTCCGAGGTGCTGTCCTTCCTCGCCGGCAGCGTCCTGCGCGGCGACACCAGCCTGGACGCCCTCCTGGAGCGGGTCCGGGAGACCTTCGCGATGGAGTCCGTCGCCCTGCTGGAGCGCGTCAGCGAGGTCGACCCCTGGACCTGTGCGAGCAGCGTCGTCACCAGCACCGGCAAGCCCCTGCTGCGCCCCGAGGACGCCGACGTGGACATGCCGGTGGGCGACAACATGGCCCTGGCCCTCTCCGGCCGGGTGCTGCCCGCCGAGGACCGCCGCGTGCTCGCCGCCTTCGCCGCGCAGGCCGCGGTCTTCCTCGACCGGCAGCGGCTCGTCGGCGAGGCCGAGCGGGCCCAGGAGCTCGCCGAGGGCAACCGGATCCGCACCGCCCTGCTGGCCGCCGTCAGCCACGACCTGCGCACACCGCTCGCCGCGATCAAGGCCGCGGTGACCTCCCTCCGCTCCGAGGACATCGCCTGGTCCGAGGAGGACGAGGCCGAGCTGCTCGCGGGCATCGAGGACGGCGCGGACCGCCTGGACCACCTCGTCGGCAACCTCCTCGACATGTCCCGGCTCCAGACCGGCACCGTCACCCCGCTGATCCGCGAGATCGACCTCGACGAGGTGGTCCCGATGGCGCTGGGCGGGGTCCCCGAGGGCAGCGTCGCCCTCGACATCCCCGAGACGCTGCCCATGGTGGCCGTCGACCCGGGGCTGCTGGAGCGCAGCGTCGCCAACATCGTCGAGAACGCCGTGAAGTACAGCCCCGGCGGCACGCACGTCCTCGTCGCCGCCAGCGCCCTCGGCGAGCGCGTGGAGGTGCGCGTGGCCGACCGGGGGCCCGGGGTCCCCGACAGCGCCAAGGACCGCATCTTCGAGCCCTTCCAGCGCTACGGTGACGCTCCGCGCGGTGCCGGCGTCGGCCTCGGCCTCGCCGTCGCCCGGGGCTTCGCGGAGGCCATGGGCGGCACGCTCACCGCCGAGGACACCCCGGGCGGCGGGATGACCATGGTCCTCACGCTGCGGGTGGCCGCGGGCCACCCGCCCGTACGCCCGGAACTGCCGGCCCATGCCACCTCCTGACCCACAGCGACACCCGGGCCACGCCCCGGACAGACAGCTCACCGACCAAGACCCCGGGCCCAGTGGATGGGCCCGAACGAACAGCAGAGGTGGTTCCGAATGAACCGGGTGCTCGTGGTGGATGACGAGCCGCAGATCGTCCGCGCTCTCGTGATCAACCTCAAGGCGCGGAAGTACGAGGTCGACGCCGCTCCCGACGGCGCCACGGCACTCCAGCTCGCCGCCGCCCGCCACCCCGACGTGGTCATCCTCGACCTCGGCCTGCCCGACATGGACGGCGTCGAGGTGATCAAGGGGCTGCGCGGCTGGACCCGGGTGCCGATCCTCGTCCTCTCCGCCCGGCAGACCTCCGACGAGAAGGTGGAGGCGCTCGACGCGGGCGCGGACGACTACGTCACCAAGCCCTTCGGCATGGACGAGCTGCTCGCCCGGCTGCGCGCCGCCGTCCGGCGCGCGGAGCCGACCGGGCCGTCCGCCGCGGGCGACGACGCGATCGTCGAGACCGAGGTCTTCACCGTCGACCTCGCGGCGAAGAAGGTCAACCGCGGGGGCCGCGACGTCCGGCTCACCCCGACCGAGTGGCACCTGCTGGAGGTCCTGGTCCGCAACACGGGCCGTCTGGTCAGCCAGAAGCAGCTCCTCCAGGAGGTCTGGGGTCCCTCCTACGGCACGGAGACCAACTACCTCCGGGTCTACATGGCCCAGCTCCGCCGCAAGCTCGAACTGGACCCGTCCCACCCGAAGCACTTCATCACGGAGCCGGGGATGGGGTACCGCTTCGAGGTGTGAGGGGGTGTGGGGGTGTCGGCCGGGGGTCCGGGGGTTGTCCCCCGGGGGATGCCGTATCACGGAGCCGGGGATGGGGTACCGCTTCGAGGTGTGAGGGGTGTGAGGGCGACGAAGCGCGTGTGGGTCACCTGTATGACGCACGGGCCCCGCGCGGATGGGCCGACGGTACGCTTGATTCATGAGTGCCGTACCCCGTTCCGAGAAGCCGACCGGCCGTTTCCGCCGGATGCTCGACCGGCTGTCCACCTCGCAGGAGGACCTGCACTCCGCGGAGCTGCAACAGGACGCGGAGGCCGTCGGCTGCACGCGCATCTGCGACTGCGACGACCGGCAGATAGTCAAGGTCACCGGCACCCTGCGGACCGTCACGCTCCGCCCCCGTGCCGGGGTGCCCGCGCTGGAGGCGGAGCTGTTCGACGGCTCGGCGGCGCTCGATGTGGTGTGGCTCGGCCGCCGTTCCATCGTCGGCATCGAACCCGGCCGTAAGCTGATCGCCTCCGGCCGGGTCTCCATGAGCCGTGGACGCCGGGTGCTGTTCAATCCCAAGTACGAACTCCGACCGCTCGGACAGGAGTAGCGGGTGACGTCTCTCGACAAGCCGACGGACCAGCAGGAGCAGGGCGCCGACGGCGCCGACGCGAGATCGGCCACCGAGGCGGCCCTCTTCGAGGCGTTCGGCGGAGTGCGGGGCATGGTCGAGACGACCGTGCCGGGCCTGGTCTTCGTGGCGATCTACACCGTCAAGCGGGACATCCACGTCGCGGCCATCGCGGCGCTCGGCCTGTCCCTGGTGCTGGGCGTCGCGCGCCTCGTCGGCAAGGACACCCTCAAGCACGCGTTCAGCGGTGTCTTCGGGGTCGCCTTCGGCGCGGTCTTCGCGATGATGTCCGGCGACGCCAAGAACTTCTACCTGCCGGGCATGCTCTACAGCCTCGGGCTGGCCGTGGCGTACATCGTCACCTCGATCGCCGGCTATCCGCTGCTCGGCCTGATCCTCGGCCCGGTGTTCAAGGAGAACCTCTCCTGGCGCACCCGCAACCCCGGCCGCAAGGTCGCCTACACCAAGGCCAGCTGGGCCTGGGGGCTCATCCTGCTCGCCAAGTCGGCGATCCTCTTCCCACTCTACTGGTGGGGCGACGCGACCTCCCTGGGCTGGGTCAAGGTGGCCCTCGGCATCCCGCCGATGCTGCTCTCCGTCTACCTGACGTGGATCTTCCTGGCGAAGGCCCCGGCGCCGATCGACGTGTTCGCGGAGATGGAAGCGGCCGAGCGCGCGCAGCGCGCGGAGCCGGAGTCTGTGGTGCGGGACGCTTCTTAGCGCTGAGGTTCGTTGCGCGGGGCTCTGCCCCGGACCCCGGTCCTCAAACGCCGGACGGGCTGGATTTTCGCGGACTGTGGTCCGCAGGCTGCGGGTCAACCCGCAAATCCAGCCCGTCCGGTGTTTTGCCGTCTGCCACCTCGTCAGTCCGTGACGTCCTCGCGGCGCACCGACAGCAGGTCCTCCAGCTGCTCCTCGCGCGCCGGGGCCGCCACGAAGAGGAGCTCGTCGCCCGCCTCCAGCGCGTCCTCCTTGTTGGGGGTCAGCACGCGGTTGCCGCGGATGATGGTCACCAGCGAGGTGTCCTCCGGCCAGTCCACGTCACCCACGCGCGTGCCCGCCAGGGCGGACTCCGGCGGCAGGGTCAGCTCGACGAGGTTGGCGTCACCCTGGCTGAAGCGCATCAGGCGCACCAGGTCACCGACGCTCACGGCCTCCTCGACCAGGGCCGACATCAGGCGCGGGGTCGAGACGGCGACGTCCACGCCCCAGGACTCGTTGAAGAGCCACTCGTTCTTGGGGTTGTTCACCCGGGCCACGACCCGCGGCACCCCGTACTCCGTCTTCGCGAGCAGCGAGACGACCAGGTTGACCTTGTCGTCACCCGTCGCGGCGATCACCACGTTGCAGCGCTGGAGCGCCGCCTCGTCGAGCGAGGTGATCTCGCACGCGTCGGCCAGCAGCCACTCCGCGAGCGGCACGCGCTCCACCGAGATGGCGGTGGGCGCCTTGTCGACGAGCAGCACCTCGTGCCCGTTCTCCAGCAGCTCACCCGCGATCGAACGCCCGACGGCGCCCGCACCGGCAATAGCGACCCTCATCGTGCCTGTTCTCCGTTCGCTTCTCCGCCCACGCGGCGAAAGCGCGCGTTGTCCCTCGTCTGCGGCCCGGCGGCCGCGTGCGCGTCGCTCACCGGTGCGCCTCCTCAGGACCCTCGGCACACGCCGCCTCGACCTTTTCGACCTCGTCCGTGCGCATCATGACGTGCACCAGGTCGCCCTCTTGGAGGACCGTCTGCGACGTCGGCAGCATCGCTTCACCCAGCCGGGTGAGGAACGCCACGCGCACGCCCGTCTCGTCCTGGAGCCGGCTGATCTTGTGGCCCACCCAGGAGTCCGCGATGGGCACCTCCGCGAGCTGCACACCGCCGCTCGGGTCGCGCCACAGGGGCTCCGCGCCGGACGGCAGCAGCCGTCGCAGCATCTGGTCCGCCGTCCAGCGCACGGTGGCCACCGTGGGGATGCCCAGGCGCTGGTAGACCTCGGCGCGCCGGGGGTCGTAGATGCGGGCCGCGACATTCTCGACGCCGAACATCTCCCGGGCCACCCGGGCCGCGATGATGTTGGAGTTGTCGCCGCTGCTGACCGCGGCGAACGCCCCGGCCTCCTCGATGCCCGCCTCGCGCAGGGTGTCCTGGTCGAAGCCGACGCCGGTCACCCGCCGGCCGCCGAAGCCGGAGCCCAGGCGCCGGAAGGCGGTGGGGTCCTGGTCGATCACGGCGACCGTGTGACCCTGCTGCTCAAGGGTCTGCGCGAGGGCCGAGCCCACTCGGCCGCAGCCCATGATCACGATGTGCATGACGATTACCCCGTGCTCCGGACTACCGCGCTGACCTGCACCAACAACCTGCTCACATCTTCCCTTGTTGTTCTTCTGTTCGGAGCCTGGGCTTCGCCCGGGTCCAATGGGTCCACCGTAGCTGTTGTCGCGGTGTCGGCCACGCAGTGGTGGGGGGTGACCGCCGGGCGCCGGGGGGCGTCGCGGCCCGCGGCGGGGGCGCCCCGCGGAGCGCGTCCGGGGGCCGGAATCGGGGTCTCCGGGTGACACGTGCCCCCTCCGCGGCCGGGGGCACGGGGATCCGGCCGTCCGGAGCGGACCCGGCCCGAGGGTGTCGCAACTGATGACTGATCGTCAACCATGGCGTGGGCAGGTCGAGTTGCGGTCGACGGGGAGGGGCGTCGCGTAGGCCGCTCGTCGACGATCGCGACCCCTTCACCTGCTGACCGGCGGGCGGACTGCGTACGTGGCCTGTTTCCTGCCCGGTTCGACGGCCGGGGTGCCCGAGGTCCGGGCCGTGCGAACCCTCGGCCGGCCGGAGGGCGGGCCCCGCGGCGTCCGCTCCGGCGCCACCGGCTGTCGTTCGCTCCGTGGCTCCATCGGCTGTCGCTCGCCCGGCGGCGCCATCGGCCTCGGCGTCGTCATCCGCCCCGCAGTGATCATTCCCGGGCGTGCGCCACGGCGCGAGTGGCGCGATCATCGCGCTGTCCGGCGCCGGGGAGGGGTTCGAGGAAGCGGCCGTCAGTGCGGCCCCGCCGACCGTCCTGACCGGCGCGGACTTCCCCGGCCGGCGACGGGGTACCGGCACCGGCTGAGCGGACCGGCGCGTTCAGGCAGCCGCGTTCGTGACGCCCCCTCACCGGGCTGTCGGGGCAGCCCTCGTACGGTTGCCTCGTACGAGGGATCGGTGCGGATGCCTGTTCGGTAAAGCGTGGGCGAAGATCGGCCACGCGGCCGCTCGCGTGGTTAGGATGATCGGCGTATTCCGCTTCCGGGCGGGACGTTCAGGACAGCGACCCCGTACAGCCGACCGTATGCCCCCTTCGCCCGCGAGGAATTGATGTCACATCACATACCGGAGGCGGTGAGCTGGTGCCTGGCCGCCGCGCTGGTCGCCGTGGCGGTGCTGCTGGTGCGCCAGCGAGGTATCACCGCCGCCGTGCGCAGGCGCGTCGCCGCACTGGAGGACAGCCTCCAGGCACGTGACACCGAGGTCAGGCACCTGGTCACCGTCCGGCTCCCGGCCGTCACGGCGTCCATGCACCAGCCGGTGCCCCTGCCCGGACTGCTCGACGAGCGGCTCGGCGGCACCGTCTTCGCCCAGGGCCTCCAGGCCGTGATGGACACCTTCACCCAGGCGGTCGACAAGGCCCAGGCCCGCGCCGACCAGTCCGCGAAGGCCGCGCTCAAGGCCTCCATGCGCGCCCTCCAGGGCCTCGCGCACGAACAGCAGCTGGCCATCTCCGACATGCAGGAGCGGCACGACAACCCCGACGTGCTGCGCGACCTGCTCCAGATCGACCACGCCAACTCCCAGTTCGGCCGCCGCGCCCAGGCCATCGCCGTCCTCTGCGGATCCTGGCCCGGAAGGCAGCGCGCCGCCTCCCCGCTCACCGACGTCGTCCGCGGCGCCACCTCCCGCATCCGCGACTACCGCCGCGTCAAGGTGCACAACCACGCCGACGTCGCCGTCGTCAGCCGGGCCGTGGAACCCGTCGTCCTCGCCGTCGCCGAGCTCCTGGACAACGCCGCCCGCCACTCCCAGCCCAACACCGTCGTCGAGGTCGGTCTCCAGCCCGTGCACAACGGCGCCTGTGTGGTCATCGACGACGCGGGCGTCGGCATGAACGCCCAGGAGGTCCAGCGCGCCGCCGCCCTCCTCTCCGGCCAGCGCACCGTGGACGTCTCCCGGCTCGGCGACCCCCCGCAGTTCGGCTTCCCCGTCATCGGGGTGCTCGCCTCCCGCTACGGCTTCAGCGTCTCCGTCGACACCCGCTCGCCTTACGGCGGCGTACGGGCCGTCCTCTTCCTGCCCAGCGTCCTGCTCAGCCAGATCGACCTCGACGGGCCCGACACCACCCCGCTGGCGCCGCCTTCCCGCGAGAACGGCCCGGCCCGTACGGCCGCGGGCGCCGTACGCGCGCCGGAGCACCGGGTGCCCGCGCCACGGGAACACCCCGAGCCTGCGCCCGACGTCTTCCCGCCGTCCGCCATGCCCCCGGCGGACGCCGGAGCCGTCACCGGCTCCACGGCCGGCGGGCTCCCCAAGCGCCGCCGCCGGCAGCCCGCGCCCCAGCAGCCGGCCGCGCCCCTGCCCGCCGAGCGGCCCGCCGGGCCCTCCGCCGTGCCCGACGGGCCGCCCGCGCCCGGCCCCGCCGCGGCGGCCCCCGAGCGGACCGCGGAGGAGACCGCCCGCCGCATGGGCGCCTTCGCCCGCGGCACCCGCTCCGGCCGTGCGGACAGCACAGGCCCCGCCGGTCACCCCGACCCGGCACCCGCAGACGACGAAGGGAACCCGTACGCGTGAACGACCACCTCACCAACGAGCTCGGCTGGATGCTCGACGAGGTCGTGAAGATGCCGGAGGCCCGGCACGCGATCCTCCTCTCCGCCGACGGGATGCTCCGCGCCCGCTCCGGGGGCATCGACCGCGACGAGGCCGAGCGGCAGGCCGCGGCGCTCTCCGGACTCCAGTCGATCAGCCGCTCCACCTCGGAGTTCTGCGCCCGCCAGAACCAGCAGGACACCCCCTGGCGGCAGACCCTCGTGGAATTCGCCCACGGCTACGTCTTCCTGATAGCCGCCGGCCCCGGCGCCTACCTCGCCGTCTCCACCACCGCGGACGTCGACATGGAAGCCGTCACCTACCGCATGCAGAAGCTGGTCGACCGGCTGGGGAAGGAGCTCACCAGCCCGCCCCGGCAGGCCGCCTGGCACGGCACGGGCACCCCATGACACCCCCGGCGCCGAGGCGCGGACAGGGATTAGTGCGGCCGTACGTCGTCACCGACGGCCGAGCCCACCCCACCCGCAACACCTTCGACCTGGTCACGTTGGTCATCGCCCAGTACGACCGGCCGCTCGGCGGGCTCAGCCCCGAAAAGCGCCGGCTCATGGAGCTCTGCCTCGGCGGCCCGCTGTCGGTCGCCGAGATCGCCGGACACCTGATGCTGCCCGTCAGCGTCACCAAGGTGCTGCTCGGCGACCTCGTCGACAGCGGCCACCTCATCACCCGGGCCCCCATCCCCTCGGCACAACTCCCCGAGGCCCAGATCCTTCAGGAGGTACTGGATGGACTCCGCGCTCGCCTCTGAGGGAGCGGTCTATCTGCGGCAGAGCGTGCGAACAGCCGCGAAACTCCTCGTCGTGGGCCACTTCGCGGTCGGCAAGACCACCTTCGTCGGCTCCCTTTCGGAGATCCGGCCGCTGCGCACCGAAGAGACCATGACCCAGGCCGGCGCCCTCGTCGACGACCTCGCCGGCATCGAGGGCAAGAGCACCACCACGGTCGCCATGGACTTCGGCCGCGTCACCCTCAGCGACAGCCTCGTCCTCTATCTCTTCGGCGCCCCCGGCCAGCAGCGCTTCACCCGGCTCTGGCAGGACATGACCCGCGGCGCGCTCGGCGCCCTCGTCCTCGCCGACACCCGGCGCCTGGAGCAGTCCTTCGACGTCATGGGACTGCTGGAGGAGCACGGCCTGCCGTACGCCGTGGCCATCAACCACTTCGACGGCGCGCCCGCCCACCCCGAGGAGGAGATCCGCGAGGCCCTCGACCTCCTCCCCGAGACCCCGCTGATCACCTGCGACGCCCGGGACCGGGTCTCCTCCACCCGCGCCCTGATCTCCCTCGTGGAATACCTCCGCAACCGGCAGAGCCAGCAGCCCCGCACCGCCCAGGAGCCCGTGTGACCCACCGCCCCGACGCGGGCGCCGCGCCACCGCCCGCCGTCCCCCCGCCGGGCTGCCCGGCCCACCAGGCGGCGCCCACACCGCTCCACGGGCCGGACTTCGCCGCCGACCCGCACGCCGTCTACCGACGGCTGCGCGCCCAGGGCCCCGCCGCCCCCGTCGAGCTGGCACCCGGCGCCCACGCCGTCCTCGTCACCGACTACCGCGCGGCGCTCGACGTCCTGCGGAGCACCGACAGCTTCGGCAAGGACGCCCGCCGCTGGCGCGCCCTGGCCGACGGCCGCGTCGCCGCCGACAACCCCGTCGTCCCGATGATGGCCTACCGCCCCAACTGCCTCTTCTCCGACGGCGAGGCACACCGGCGGCTGCGCGCCGCCGTCACCGACAGCCTCTCCCGCATCGACCCCAACGCCCTGCGCGGCTACGTCGAGCGCAGCGCCGACACCCTCATCGACCGGTTCGCGACCCTCGGCGAGGCCGATCTCCTCGGCGCGTACGCCAAGATGCTGCCGCTCCTCGTCTTCCAGCAGCTCTTCGGCTGCCCGCCCGAGATCGGCGACCGGCTCGTCGAGGGCTTCTCCGGGATCTTCGACGGCGTTGACCACGAGCGCGCCGACGCCCTCATCACCCAGAGCCTCGTCGAGCTCGTCGGCCTCAAGCACGTCAAGCCCGGCGCGGACATGACCTCCTGGCTGATGGCCCACCCCGCCCGGCTCACCGACGAGGAGATGCTCCACCAGCTCGTCGTCCTCATCGGCGCCGGCACCGAGCCCCAGCAGAACCTCATCGCCAACGCCCTGCGGCTGCTGCTCGCCGACGACCGCTTCGCGGGCGACCTCGCGGGCGGCAGCATGCCCGTGGAGGACGCCCTCGACGAGGTCCTCTGGCTCGACCCGCCGATGGCCAACTACGGCGTCCACTACCCCTTCCACGACCTCGAACTCGGCGGCGTGCCGCTGCGCGCCGGGGAGCCCGTCGTGGTGAGCTTCGCCGCCGCCAACACCGACCCCTCCCTGCTGTCCGACCAGCGCTCCGGCAACCGCGCCCACCTCGCCTGGAGCGCGGGCCCGCACACCTGCCCGGCCAAGGACGCCGCCCGGCTCATCGCCGCCGTGGCGGTCGAGAAGCTCCTCGACCGCCTGCCCGACCTCGAACTGGCCGTCCCCGCCGACCGCCTGGTCTGGCGGCCCGGCCCCTTCCACCGCGCCCTGACCGCCCTGCCCGTGCGCTTCCCGCCCGTGCACCCCACCCGGCCCGCACCCGCCCCGGCCGGCCCCCACGCGCAGTCCCTCCACCAGCCCCCTCGTCAGCCGGCCGACACCCCTGGAGACAGTCGATGGAAAGCCAGCTCGCCCCCCTCCGTATCGACCCCACAGGCCGTGACATCCACGGAGAGGCAGCCCGCGTCAGGGCCCGGGGCGCCGCAACGCCCGTGGAGCTTCCTGGCCAGGTGGTGGCGTGGGCAATAACCACCCAGCCCCTCCTCAAGCAGCTGCTCACCGACCCCCGCGTCTCCAAGGACCCGCGCCGGCACTGGCCGGCCTGGATCAACGGTGAGATCTCCCCGGAATGGCCGCTGTTCACCTGGGTCGCCGTGCAGAACATGTTCACCGCCTACGGCAGCGACCACAAACGGCTGCGCACCCTCGTCTCCAAGGCCTTCACCGCCCGCCGCACCGCCGCCCTGCGCCCCCGCATCGAGCAGCTGACCGCGGGCCTCCTCGACGACCTCGCCGCCCGCCCGCACGGCACCCCCGTCGACCTCCGCGAGGACTACGCCTACCCCATTCCCATCCAGGTCATCTGTGAGCTCTTCGGCGTCACCGACGAGGCCACCCGCGAGGGCCTGCGGGCCTGCGTCGACAGCATCTTCCACACCTCCGCCGACCCCGACGAGGTCACCGCGACCCACGCCCGCGTCTACGAGGTCCTCGGCGGCCTGGTCGACCGGAAGCGGGCCACGCCGGGCGACGACATGACCAGCGTCCTGATCTCCGCCCGCGAGGAGGACGGCTCCCGCCTCAGCGAACAGGAGCTCATCGACACCCTCCTGCTCGTCATCAGCGCCGGGCACGAGACCACCGTCAACCTCCTCGACAACGCCGTCCACGCCCTCCTCACCCACCCCGACCAACTCGCCCTCGTGCGCGACGGCGCGGCCGGCTGGGACGACGTGATCGAGGAGACCCTCCGCGTCCAGGCCCCCGTCGCCAACCTGCCGCTGCGCTACGCCACCGAGGACATCGAGCTCGACGGCCTCACCCTCCGCAAGGGCGACGCCATCGTCGCCGCCTACGCGGCGGCCGGACGCGACCCCGCCCTGCACGGCGCGGACGCCGGTGACTTCGACGTCACCCGAGCCGTCAAGGACCACCTCGCCTTCGGCCACGGCGTCCACTACTGCCTCGGCGCGCCCCTCGCGAAGCTCGAAGCGGCCGTCGCCCTGCCCGCCCTCTTCGAACGCTTCCCCCGGCTGCGGCTCGCCACCGACCCCGGCGAGCTGCGGCACGTCGAGTCGTTCATCTCCAACGGACACCGCGCCCTGCCCGCCCTCCTGCACGGCTGACCAGGCTTCTATCAGCCCCCGGCAAGATCGTCCAGCTTTCGGCGCGGGAATGCGGCGTGCGCCACATTCCCGCGCCGGAGGGTGGCGGGTGGGCGTACAACAGACCGAACCCTTACGATCCTCTGCGTGTCCAAATTGACCGACCTGCCGAAACGGATCCTCATCGGCCGGGCGCTGCACAGCAACAAGCTGGGCGAGACCCTTCTCCCCAAACGCATCGCGCTCCCCGTCTTCGCTTCCGACCCGCTCTCCTCCGTGGCATACGCGCCGGGCGAAGTGCTGCTCGTCCTGTCCGTGGCAGGTGTGTCCGCCTACCACTTCAGCCCCTGGATCGCCGTGGCGGTCGTGGTGCTGATGTTCACGGTGGTCGCCTCGTACCGCCAGAACGTGCACGCCTACCCCAGTGGTGGCGGTGACTACGAGGTCGCCAACGTCAACCTCGGCCCCAAGGCGGGCCTCACCGTCGCCAGCGCCCTGCTCGTCGACTACGTCCTGACCGTCGCGGTCTCCATCGCCTCCGGCATCGAGAACCTCGGCTCCGCCATCCCCTTCGTCGTCGAACACAAGACGGCCTGCGCCATCGGCGTGATCGTCCTGCTCACGCTGATGAACCTGCGCGGCGTGCGGGAGTCGGGCAAGCTCTTCGCCATCCCGACCTACGTCTTCGTCGGCGGCGTCTTCATCATGATCGCCTGGGGCGCCTACCGCGGTCTCGTCGCGGGCGACACCATGAAGGCCCCGACCGCCGACTACACCATCCACGCCGAGCACCAGGGCCTCGCCGGCTTCGCCCTCGTCTTCCTGCTGCTGCGTGCTTTCTCCTCCGGCTGCGCCGCCCTCACCGGCGTCGAGGCCATCAGCAACGGCGTCCCCGCCTTCCGCAAGCCCAAGAGCAAGAACGCGGCCAGCACGCTCGCCCTCATGGGCGGCCTCGCGGTCACCATGTTCTGCGGCATCATCGCGCTGGCCATGGTGACCAAGGTGCGGATGGCCGAGAACCCCGCCACCGACCTGCTCAAGGGCGGAGTGCCCGTCGGCGACGGCTACACCCAGAACCCGGTGATCTCCCAGGTCGCCGAGGCGGTCTTCGGGAACGGCTCGTTCCTCTTCATCGTGCTCGCCGCCGCCACCGCCCTCGTCCTCTTCCTGGCCGCCAACACCGCGTACAACGGCTTCCCGCTGCTCGGCTCGATCCTCGCGCAGGACCGCTACCTGCCGCGGCAGCTGCACACCCGCGGCGACCGGCTCGCCTTCTCCAACGGCATCGTGCTGCTCGCCGGTGCCGCCGCCGTCCTCACCTACATCTACGGCGCGGACTCCACCAAGCTGATCCAGCTGTACATCGTCGGCGTCTTCGTCTCCTTCACGCTCAGCCAGACCGGCATGGTGCGGCACTGGAACCGCCACCTGCGCACCGAGACCGACCCGGCCAAGCGCCGCCACATGATGCGCTCCCGGGCCATCAACAGCTTCGGCGCCTTCCTCACCGGCCTGGTCCTCGTCGTCGTCCTGCTGACGAAGTTCACGCACGGTGCCTGGGTCGCCCTGCTCGGCATGGTGATCTTCTACGCCACCATGACGGCCATCCGGAAGCACTACGACCGGGTCGCCGAGGAGATCGCCGTCGACGAGGAACCGGGCGACGAGGCCGTACGCCCGTCCCGGGTGCACTCCATCGTCCTGGTCTCCAAGGTCCACAAGCCGACCCTGCGCGCCCTCGCCTACGCCAAGCTGATGCGCTCCGACACCCTCGAAGCCCTCAGCATCAGCGTCGACCCGGCCGAGACCAAGGCACTGCGCGACGAGTGGCAGCGCCGCTCCGTCGACGTCCCGCTGAAGATCCTCGACTCGCCCTACCGCGAGATCACCCGGCCGATCATCGACTACGTCAAGAGCCTCCGTAAGGAGAGCCCCCGCGACGCGGTCAGTGTCTACATCCCGGAGTACGTGGTCGGCCACTGGTACGAGCACCTGCTGCACAACCAGAGCGCGCTCCGCCTCAAGGGCCGGCTGCTCTTCACGCCCGGGGTGATGGTCACCTCGGTGCCGTGGCAGCTCGACTCCTCCGAAGCGGCCAAGAAGCGGGCCCGCAAGCGTGCCGAGTGGAACGCCCCGGGCTCCGTCCGGCGCGGCCCTGTCACGTCGCCGAAGAAGGAATCCAAGAAGGAACCTAAGAAGGAAGGGGCCGCCACGAAAAAGTAGGCGGCATGAGCAGGGGGTGGTGGGACGTAGACTGAACGGCTGTTGTCCCGCCGCCCCCTCTCACCTCTCTGGAGTCGACCCGCCATGCAGCACGAGACCGAAGCATCGCTGGTCGGCCAGGAGTACGAGGTCGAGGTCGGCCCGGTCGCCCACGGAGGGCACTGCGTCGCCCGCACCGAGGCGGGCCGGGTGCTCTTCGTCCGGCACGCGCTGCCCGGCGAGCGGGTCGTCGCCCGGGTCACCGAGGGCGAGTCGACGTCGCGCTTCCTGCGCGCCGACGCCGTGGAGATCCTGGAGGCGTCCAAGGACCGCGTCGAGGCGCCCTGCCCCTTCTCCGGCCCCGGCAAGTGCGGCGGCTGCGACTGGCAGCACGCCAAGCCCGGCGCCCAGCGGCGCTTCAAGGGCGAGGTCATCGCCGAGCAGCTCCGGCACCTGGCCGGCCTGACCCCCGAGGAGGCCGGCTGGGACGGCACGGTGATGCCGGCCGAGGGCGACAAGCTCCCCGCGGGCGAGGTCCCGGCCTGGCGCACGCGCGTCCAGTACACGATCGACGCCGAGGGCCACGCGGGCCTGCGCAAGCACCGCTCGCACGACGTCCAGGTCATCGACCACTGCATGATCGCCGCGCCCGGCGTCTCCGAGCTCGGCATCGAGAAGCGGGAGTGGCCGCAGATCGCGTCCGTCGAGGCGATCGCCGCCTCCGGCTCCGCCGACCGCCAGGTGATCCTCACCCCGAAGCCGGGCGGCCGGCTGCCGATCGTCGAGCTCGACAAGCCGGTGTCGGTGATGCGCATCGGGGAGTCCCGCGGACAGGGAGGGGACAAGGCCGTCCACCGCGTCCACGGCCGCCCCTTCGTCCGCGAGCGCGCCGACGAGCGCACCTACCGCGTCGGCGAGGGCGGCTTCTGGCAGGTCCACCCGAAGGCCGCCGACACCCTGGTCAAGGCGGTCATGCAGGGCCTCATGCCGCGCAAGGGCGACATGGCCCTCGACCTCTACTGCGGCGTCGGCCTCTTCGCGGGCGCCCTCGGCGAACGCGTCGGCGAGAAGGGCGCGGTCCTCGGCATCGAGTCCAGCAAACGAGCCGTCGAGGACGCCCGCCACAACCTCCAGGACCTCGACCGCGTCCGCATCGAACAGGGCAAGGTCGAAACGGTCCTCCCGCGCACGCGCATCAAGGAAGCCGACATCATCGTCCTGGACCCGCCCCGAGCGGGCGCGGGCAAGCAGACGGTCCGCCACCTCGCATCACTGGGCGCGCGCCGGATCGCCTACGTGGCGTGCGACCCGGCGGCACTGGCACGAGACCTCGCCTACTTCGCGGAGGAGGGGTACCGACCGGTGAAGCTGCGGGCGTTCGATCTCTTTCCGATGACCCATCACGTCGAGTGCGTCGCCATCCTCAAGCCCACGGGAGACCGCGTCTGACCTGCGGTTTTACCCGGTGTGCGTGATGTGCGCTATGGGCGTTAAGGGCGAATTTCTGACGCTGAAATGACGCTCGTGACGCTCTCCTGACGCTCGTGTGACGCTCGTCGGGAGGGTGGCCAGAGGGCACAAAACCGCCCGTCGGCTGGGCTTTGAGTCCGGTCGACGGGCGGCTGCGTTTGGGTAGGGCGAGGGGCCTGCGCAGGCGGCGCGGCACGACCCCCGAAGTCCTTTGACGTGCGCTCACGCCTCCGGAAACAATCCTGTCCCCGCGGATCGTTGTGATCCGCGAGGACGAGGGGGACGGGTGTCGAGTCTGAGGTTGTTCAACGTCGCTGGCGGCGGCGCAGCAGAGGTGGTGCCGGCCACGGCGGTGCGTGAGCGGCATCTGCAGGAGCTGGTCGAGAGGAACATGGAGGCGCTGCTGGGCGTGCGCTTCCTCGCGAGCGAGTACAGTACCGGGCCCCGGCACGGCGGCCGGATCGACTCGCTGGGCCTGGACGAGAACGGCGCGCCCGTCATCGTGGAATACAAGCGTGGCCAGAGCGCAGGTGTGCTCCCCCAGGGCCTCTTCTACCTTTCCTGGCTGACCAACCACCGCGCCGAGTGGTCATGTCCCCTGTAGTGCAACACCGTTGCGTTAGGGCCTGCCGGGAAACAACCCGTCGCTTCCAGTCTGAGGGCTCGTTGTTGTGGTATGGGCATACCGGAGGGAACAGAGGCGTCGCTGGCTGCGAAGTTCGATGCGTTGCTGCCGCATCTGGACGAGCGGCGGTTGGCGCTGGGGGCCGAGGCCCGGTCGCTGGGGCATGGCGGGGTCAGGGTGGTCGCCCGCGCGGCCGGGGTCCGCGAGGGCACAGTC
>NZ_JBFBBD010000052.1:0-50204 GCF_040689515.1 Streptomyces sp. NPDC051173 | reverse complement strand
GCATGGGGGACCGTGTGGGAGAGTAGGACGCCGCCGAACAAATTTTAGCCTCAGGCCCCGGGTCATAGACCCGGGGCCTGAGGCATTTTTGCGTTTAAGGTGACGTCATGCGCTATGACCTCGTCATCTTCGACAACGACGGCGTACTCGTCGACAGCGAGCCGATCGCGAACCGGATCCTGGCCGCGTACCTCACCGAGCTGGGGCACACCACCAGCTACGAGGACTCCCTCCGTGACTACATGGGCGCCGCTGTCCACCGCGTCCACGACCTCGTACTGGAGCGGACCGGGCAGCAACTGCCGGCCGAATTCGACGACACGCTGCACTCGCGCACCTTCGAGGCGTTCGACCGGGAGCTCCAGCCGATAAAGGGTGCGGTGGAGGTGCTGGAGCAGTTGGTGGCCGAGGGGGTGTCGTACTGCGTCGCGTCGTCCGGTTCGCACGAGCGTATTCGTGTCGGGCACCGGCGCACTGGGCTGGACGAGTGGTTCGAGGACGAGTGGATCTTCAGCTCGGACGATGTCGGCAAGGGAAAGCCGGCGCCGGACCTCTTTCTCCACGCCGCCCGCTCCATGGGTGTGGAACCGGGGCGTTGCGTGGTGATCGAGGACAGCCCGCGGGGCATCCAGGCCGCGACCGCCGCGGGAATGGATGTCTACGCGCTGACCTCCCTGACGCCGAGGGACCGGCTGACCGGGGCGACCGGACGGTTCGACAGCCTCTCGGAGCTGCCGCAGCTTCTCGCGTGATTCCGCGCCGGCGAATCGTGTGAGTGAGCTACCCAGGGGTAGTGCCGCGCCGTACCCTCATCGGCCATGACGGATGCGCGCTCGCGGCTGAGACACGGTCGGCTCTCCCTGGCGGTCAGCTTCTTCATCCAGGGCGCGGTCTTCGCTCTGCTGGTGACCCGAATACCGGCGATCCAGACCCGGTACGGAATATCCGACGGGCTGCTGCCCGTCTTCCTCGCGGCCGTTCCGGTCCTCGCCGGAATCGGCAGTACCGCCACCGGGCGCCTGGTGGCGGGAGTGCGGCCCGGGGTCGTGCTCCGCTGGGTGCAGCCCGTCGTCGGCCTCGCCCTGCTCGGGGCCGGTTCGGGTCGTGAATTATGGCAAGTGGCCGTCGCCCTCGGTGTGTTCGGGCTGGCGGTCGGTGGGCTGGACGCCTCGATGAACATGCTCGGGGTGAGTCTCCAGCACGCGTACGGGCGCAGCATCATGCTCGGCTTTCATGCCGCGTACAGCCTCGGTGGCATTGTCGGGGCGACGCTCGCCTGGCTGGGTGCGCACGAGGGAATCCCACTCGTCGCGATCTACGCGCCGGTGGTCGCCGTGGCCGTGCCGGCGGCTCTCGTCGCGAGTGGCTGGTACGCCGACCGGAACCCGGGTGATGAGCAGTTCGTCGGTGGGTCCGGAAGTGGTGCCGCCGATCGGGGTATGCGCTTTCTTCTGCCGCTGTGTCTGGTGATGGCGTTCGCCTATATAGGGGACTCCACCGTCTCCAATTGGAGTGCCAAATACCTCCAGGAGGTGCTGCACGGTTCCGATCAGGTCTCCACAGTCCCGTACAACGCCTATATGGCCACGACCCTGCTGGGGCGTGCGGTCGGTGATCTGGGGGTGCGGCGTTTCGGGCCGGTGCGGGTGGTGCGGGCGGGGACGATTCTCGCGGTGTGCGGATTCGGGGTGGTGGCGGTGGCGCCCGGGGCGTGGGCCGGGATCGTGGGGTTCACCGTGCTGGGGCTGGGATTGAGCGTGATCGTTCCGCAGACGTTCGCCGCGGCCGGGAGGAATGCCGAGGAAAGGCTGGGGGCCAGGGCGTCCGACGCTGCCGTCGCCCGGCTGAATATCTTCAACTATGTGGGATTTCTGGTGGGTTCACCCCTCGTGGGCGCACTCGGGGAATTGTGGAGTTATCGGTGGGCCATGGTCGTGCCGATGATTCTGGTGCTTGCTACTTTCCGGTACGCCCCTTCGTTCGGCCTGTCGGGCGCCCGCTACGGTGGCGGGCATGAGCGGCCGAGCACAGCTGATGTGGGACGAGGCGGTAACGGGCTATGACTTCGGCCCCGGGCACCCGATGGATCCGGTGCGGCTCGCACTGACGATGCGGCTGGTGGAGGCCTACGGGCTCGACCGCGAGCTCCGGGTCACCGCGGCCCCCGCGGCGGGGGAGTCGACGCTGCGGCTGGTGCACCGCGAGGACTACATCGCGGCCGTGCGTGCGGCCTCGGCCGATCCGGCGGCGGCCGACGGATCGTACGGGCTGGGCACGGCGGACGACCCGGCGTTCGCGGGGATGCACGAGGTGTCGGCGCTGATCGCCGGGCAGTCGGTGGCCGCGGCCGAGGCGGTGTGGCGCGGGGAGGCGCTGCACGCCGTGAACTTCGCCGGCGGCCTGCACCACGCGATGCCGGGGGCGGCCGCGGGCTTCTGCGTGTACAACGACGCGGCCCTCGCCGTGGCCCGGCTGCTGGAGCTGGGGGCCGAGCGGGTCGTGTACGTGGACGTGGACGTGCACCACGGCGACGGGGTGCAGGCGGCGTTCTGGGAGGACCCGCGGGTGCTGACGATCTCGCTGCACGAGGATCCCCGCACGCTCTTCCCGCGGACGGGCTGGCCCGGGGAGACGGGGGCCGCCGAGGCGGAGGGCGGTGCGGTGAACGTGGCGCTGCCGGCCGGGACGGGGGACGCGGCGTGGCTGCGGGCCTTCCACGCGGTCGTGCCGCAGCTCGTGGCGGCCTTCCGGCCGCAGGTGCTGGTGACGCAGCACGGGGCGGACACCCACTTCGAGGATCCGCTCGCCCACCTCGCGGTCTCGCTGGACGCCCAGCGCAAGGTGGCGGAGGCCTGCCACGACCTGGCGCACACGCACACGGACGGCCGCTGGGTGGCCCTGGGAGGCGGGGGCTACGCGGTGGTGGACGTGGTGCCGCGGACGTGGGCGCACCTGGTGGCCATCGCGGCGGGGCGGCCGGTGGAGCCGGCCTCCGCCGTGCCGGAGGAGTGGCGTGCGGAGGTCTTCCGGCGCACGCGGCAGTCGGGGCCGCGGCGGATGACGGACGGGGTGGTGCCGGCGTGGCAGGACTTCGACTCCGGCTACGACCCCGGGGACCGGGTGGACCAGGCGATCCTGGCCACGCGCCGAGCGGTCTTCCCGGCCCACGGGCTGCTGCCGTAGGGCCTGTCCGGGCGGTGTGGCCGGGTGCGGGCGGGCGTGTCCGCGTACCACCGCGCCGTCCCCCGGACTTCGTCCTGGATGGACCCCCAGTGGCGCCTCCGCCGCAGGCGGCCCGCAGCGTCGGCTGTCCGGCGGATACGGCCCGGCGCCGAGCCCTCGCTTCCCCATTACGCCAAGTGTGGGATCCCGGCCCGAAAGGGCGCGCCGTCCCCCGTGGTGCGGCAGCATCGGGGTGTGTTGAGTGCTCGCACCTTGCGTGCGCATCTGCTGGCCGCCCGGCTGGCCGGGACGGTGGCCACGACGCGGGAGCGCAGTCTGGGCCGGTATCGCATGTTCGTGGCCCGGGACCCGCGGGCACTGATCGGGCTGGAGCCCGAACGGGACTGGCCTCTGGGTGAGTTGTTACAGCTGATGGGTCGAAGGTGTGGAGTTTCGGCCGATCCTGATCACGCGTCAGGTCAGGACGTGATCGACCCCGACCGTACGATCGCGGCACTCGATGCCTTCGCGGGCCGGCTCGCGGCGGCGGCCGCGAGCGGTGCTCCGGTGCTGTTCGGCACCGGTCATCCCCATCGACTCCTGGGCTTCTACGCCGGGTTGGCCGCTGGTCTCTCGGCGGCGGGATGCACTGTCCTCACCCCGGCGCAGGGTCGAAGTGTCGACATAACGACCCGGTTCGGGGTACGTACTTACAACCTTGACTACGTTGAAGGAGTCGCGCTGGTGCGTGAACCCGGCGCACGGAGGGGCGCGAGTGAGCCGGGCGCACATACGCATTCCCCGCTCCCGCTTCGGGTGGCGCTGGCGTCGGCGATGGACGCAGGAGAACCGCTGCCCGCGCTGGTCGTCGGGGACCACGGCTGGGTCTGCGGGGCAGGTCAGCTGGGCATTGAGGCCATCGGCCTGGCGGACTCGGACGACCCCGCGCCGTTTGTCGCAGAGGCGGAGGGGCGGGTGTCCGTCGCCGTTCCGCTTGATGACACTGTGCGGTCTGATTACTACCGACCGCTTACTCGCTATGTACTCAATCGAGCGTGTCTGTCACAGTAGGCGGCCGATGGCTGCTCCTCTTCCCCACTCGCATCACCCGCCCCTAACCTGGGGAGTGAGCGCGCAGCGACGAGGAGTCACCGGAGGGGAAGCCGGTGCGCGTCATGTGCGGAAGGTTCAGGTGTGTCATGGCTGCTGGCGAGAGGCCTCTCAACGAGGTCGTGTTCCTGACCGTGGCGGAAGTCGCCGCGGTGATGCGAGTGTCCAAGATGACCGTGTACCGCTTGGTGCACAGCGGTCATCTGCCGGCGATCCGGGTGGGAAGGTCGTTCCGGGTCCCAGAGCAAGCGGTGCACGAGTACCTCCGGGAGTCCTACGTGGGGGTGGAAACAGCCTGACGGGGACCTCGGATTACGTGGTTCGCCCGGTGCCGGGTAGGCTGGCCCGATGTAGGTCGTGTGGGCTCGGACGCCCCGCACCGAGTGAATCGATGTAAGCGAGGGTAGTCGTGGGCTCTGTTATCAAGAAGCGGCGCAAGCGGATGGCCAAGAAGAAGCACCGCAAGCTTCTCAAGCGCACGCGTGTTCAGCGTCGCAACAAGAAGTAAGCAGCGCCGCTGTGTTCGTCCCGCAGCCCTTCCACCGTTCAGCGGTGGGAGGGCTGCGGTGCGTTGCGGTGAGTAAAGCTTTCGCTACGGCTTGAAATGTAGCTCCGTGCATCGGCCGGTCACCACAGCGCAACGACGACCCGCTACCGTGGCCGCGACAGCACCACTGGCAAGGGGCGGAAGGAAGGCGCTGATCTTGGGCAAGGTCGTGCTCGTCACCGGAGTCGCACGGCAGCTGGGGGGCCGGTTCGTCCGCCGCCTCCTGCGTGAGCCCGATGTGGAGCGGGTCATCGGGGTGGACGCCGTGGCCCCCGAGCGCGGTCTCGGCGGGGCCGATTTCGTACGGGCGGACATCCGCCATCCCGCGATCGCCAAGGTTCTGGCCGAAGAGGGCGTCGACACCGTCGTCCACATGGACGTGAGCGGCACCCCGCTGGGCAAGCGCGGCAGCCGGGCCACGGTCAAGGAGACCAACGTCATCGGCACCATGCAGCTGCTCGGCGCCTGCCAGAAGACGCCTTCCGTGAAGCGGCTCGTGGTCAAGTCCAGCACGAATGTCTACGGTTCCGCGCCACGCGACCCCGCGATCTTCACCGAGACCACCCCGCCCAAGTCCCTGCCCAGCGGTGGCTTCGCCAAGGACGTGGTCGAGGTCGAGGGATACGTCCGGGCCTTCGCCCGCCGCCGCCCCGACGTGGCCGTGTGCGTCCTGCGCTTCGCGAACATCCTCGGGCCCCAGGCCGATTCGCCGCTCGCCGAATACTTCTCCCTGCCCGTCCTGCCGACCGTGCTCGGCTTCGACCCCCGGCTCCAGTTCGTCCACGAGAAGGACGTGCTCGAGGTGCTGCGGATCGCCGCGGGAGAGCCCCGCAGGGGCACCTTCAACAGCGGCACCTTCAACATCGCGGGCGACGGCGTGCTGCTGCTGTCCCAGGCCGCCAGGCGCCTCGGGCGCCCCACCCTCCCCTTCCTCCTGCCGACCGTCACATGGGTCGGCTCCGCGCTCCGCTCGGTCGGCGTGACGGACTTCTCCCCGGAGCAGATCCGGCTGCTCACCCACGGGCGCGTCGTCGGGACCACGGAGATGCGCGAGAGACTGGGCTTCGAACCCCGGTACACGACCGCCGGTGCCTTCGCGGACTACGCGAGCAGCCGTGGCCCCGGACTGCTGCCGCCCGACACCCTCGCCCGTACCGTCGACCGGATCGCCGCGGCCCTGCCTGCCGGCCACGGCCAGAACTGAGGAGCGCACCCACCATGGCGGACGCGAAGGTCATCCCGTTCGGCGAGGAACCGCGGGCCAGGCGGAAGGGTCAGCGAGTGGGCCGGCCCCGTACGAACCGGACGCCGTCGTCACTCGCGCCCGTCACGCAGCAGCGTGACGAGGACCCCGCCGTGGCCGCGGAGCCGGAGCGGGCCCGGGAGCAGGGCGGTGACGGCTGGGACCGCAAGCTCGCCCACGGGCTGAGCTTCCTGCGGCGGCGGATCACCGGTGAGTACGAGGTGGACGACTTCGGCTACGACCAGGAGCTGGCCGACCAGGTGGTGATGTCCGCGCTCCGCCCGTTCTACGAGAAGTATTTCCGGGTGGAGGTGAAGGGGCTCGAGAACATCCCCGACAAGGGCGCGGCGCTGGTCGTCGCCAACCACTCGGGCACGCTGCCGGTCGACGGGCTGATGCTCCAGGTCGCGATGCACGACCACCACCCGGCCGGGCGGCACATCCGGATGCTCGCCGCCGATCTGGTCTTCGCGCTGCCGGTCGTCAACGAGATCTCCCGGAAGCTCGGGCACACGCTCGCCTGCGTGGAGGACGCGGAGAAGCTGCTGGAGCGGGGCGAGGTGGTCGGGGTGATGCCGGAGGGGTTCAAGGGGATCGGGAAGCCCTTCTCCGAGCGCTACAAGCTCCAGCGCTTCGGCCGGGGCGGCTTCGTCTCCACGGCACTGCGTGCCGGGGCGCCGATCGTGCCGTGCTCGATCGTGGGCGCCGAGGAGATCTTCCCGATGGTCGGCAACGCGAAGACGGTGGCGCGGCTGCTGGGCATCCCGTACTTCCCGCTGACGCCGACCTGGCCCTGGCTGGGCCCGCTGGGCCTGGTGCCGCTGCCGACGAAGTGGACCATCCAGTTCGGCGAGCCGATCCCGACGGACGGCTATGCGCCGGAGGCCGCGGACGACCCGATGCTGATGTTCAACCTGACGGATCAGGTGCGAGAAACGATTCAGCACACGCTCTACAAGCAGCTCGTGCAGCGGCGTTCGGTGTTTTTCTGAACAGTTCCCCGGAAGACGTTCCAGTCTCCGGAAGACGTTCCAGAGAGGACGGACGCTCCGGAGATGACGGCGGCCGGTGTTCCCCCGAACTCTCCGACGTACGAGCTCGGTCCGAGGTGAGGAACACCGGCCGCCAGGGCTGCTGTCGCCCTATTTCTCCTGTTCGCTGCGGATGCCGAGGCCCGGGAGGATGTCCGGGAGGAGCGGCGGGATGGTGATGTCCGGCTGCTTGGTGGCCTTGCCGTCCTTGCCGGTGTGCGCAGGACCGGACGCGCCGGGGCTCTGCGGGGGCTGGAGGAGGCCCGTGCCCCCGAGGAGGCCCTCGTGCTCCTGGTGCGTGCCCGGGTCCGCCGAGCGCGTCTGACCGCCACCGCTGTGCTTGCCGTCGGTGGTCGACGAGGACGACGGGGGCGACGCGGGGCGGCTGCCCGTCCCGCTGTCGGAGCCGTGCCGGGGGGTGCCCGCCCTGGGTGCCGCGTGCTTGCCCGTGGGGGTGGGCAGCAGGGAGCGCAGCGGGCCGACGTCACTGTCTATGGCCGCGAAGACCGAGCTGACCTGATTGCCCACGTCGGCCAGTTGGGAAGGCAGCTTTTCCCGGAGCTGGCTCCAGCCCTCGCGGTGCAGCGAGGCGAAGGAGTCGAGCCGCTCCATCGGGCCGAGGGAGCCGTCGCGCTTGTAGGCCGCGTGCAGCAGCCGGTGGCCCTCGGAGACGTCGTGGCGCATGCCGAAGAGGGTCTTGCGGATCTCGCTCAGGGCCTCGGAGTCGAGCGGCCCGGAACGGCCGCGCTCCATCAGGCGGCGCGCCTCGTGGAGCCGGGTCGACGCCTGGTCCAGGAAGAGGCCGCCGCGGGCGGAATCGCCGTCGGCCATACCGAGCTTGATGTCTTCCATGCCGCGCTTCAGGCCGTACAGCGAGTCGCCCGGGAGGGCGTTGGAACTCGCCGCCGCGACACCGCCGAAGGCACCCGCGGCCACGCCCACCGTGAGCCCGCCCGCGGCGAGCCCCTTGGTCCAGCGGGAGCGTGGCTTCAGCCGGCTCAGCGCCCGGTGCGCCCCTCGCCCTCGGGTCCTGCTGCCGCGCGGCTCGGGAACGGCGGCAGCGGATCCTCCGGCGAACTGGCTCTCCATGGCGGCGATCAGCTGTGCCCGCTGCACGGTTTTGATCTCGGGGTCGAGCTCGGGTGCGGGCAGGCCGCCGAGCTCGCTCGCCAGGGCCAGCAGCCTCCCCCGCTCGGCGTCCTCCGCCGGTGGGTCGGGCTGTGTGGCCGCCGCGCCCTGGAGTTCCTGGTCCTCCAGGGCTTGGGCGAAGGCGTTCGCCCGCCGGTGCGCCGAAACGTTCGCGATCACAGGCGGCACCTCCTCTCGTCATGACGGTCGACTCCCCTCAAGACCGGGAGGGTTGCACGCCTTGAACGCATCCACTCGATCGAGTGAGGGGATACGGGCATGACGTGACCGCAGGGAGTCTGCATCCCGCACAACGACTGGCGCGGCGGCCGGGTTACGCGCCCTTGAGGATGTGACCGCTGGTGAGTGAACAGGCGCACACAGTTAGCGCGCGTCGTCCGGGAGGAGCCGGGCCAGGGTGCGGACGGCGCGGTACTGGAGCGTCTTGATGGCGCCCTCGTTCTTGCCCATGACGCGGGCGGTCTCGGCGACCGAGAGGCCCTGGAGGAAGCGGAGCGTGACGCACTCCTGCTGCTGGGGGTTGAGCTTGCGGACCGCCTCCAGAAGGGCGGCGTTGGAGAGGGATTCGAGGACGGAGTCCTCCGGGCTGCGCTCGACCTCGTTGGCGTCGAGCATCTCGCCGGTGGTCACCTCGAGCCGGAACCGCGACGACTTGAAGTGGTCGGCCACCAGATTGCGGGCGATGGTCACCAGCCAGGCGCCGAAGTCGCGGCCCTGCCAGGTGAAGGTGCCGATCCGGCGCAGCGCGCGCAGGAAGGTCTCGCTGGTGAGGTCCTCGGCCGTGGCCCGGCCGCCTACCCGGTAGTAGATATAGCGGTAGACCGTATCGGCGTACTGGTCGTAGAGCCGGCCGAAGGCCTCGGCCTCGCCGGCCTGGGCGCGCTCGACCAGGTCGAGCATCCGGGCGCTGTCGCTGTCGGCGCTGGGGCGGCGGGTGGTGGTGGACGTACCGGCGCCGGCGCCGCGGCGGGCGCGTCTGCCCACCGCCGCCGCGCTGCCCTCGGCGAGGGCGTAGCAGGGGCCGGCGGGGACGGGTGTGGCGAAGGCGGGGACGGCGTACGCGGTGGGGACGAAGCCGCGCAGGCGGTCGAGGACCGTTGCGCGCAGCGTAGCCAGGCCCGAGGCGTCAACCCCGACGTGTGGGTACACGGGACTCCCAGAGGCAGAGCTTCCATCACGTGCAGTACGGAACCGTTCACTCGTCGTAGGGACAAGGGGGTACCGGTTTGCGTCTGAGGAGAATAACGCTTCGTACAGGCAGCGCTACACCGAGTTGCTCAAATCACCGTTTCCGTTCGATCTCTTACCGCTTCGAGATCGATCAAATATCGAACCGTGAAAGGAAGTTGACCAGATTTGGCGAGGGTGTGGCCGAATGGGCTGCGTGTTGTGGCAATCCGGTCACGGAAGGACTGGCGGGGGCCGTGTGAGGGTATGACGACAGGATTGCCTGAGGGTGACGAACGGTTACGCGCTGTTGCGGGCGCACCCGAACGGGCCGTACGCCGGTGGCGGGATACGCGCGCCGACTGTTGACGCGGCGGCGCCGGCGCTCCCGGCGGCCGGTGATCGCGGCCGGGCCCCATGGGCCGACTCCGGTGCCGGAGGCGGCGGTCGGCATCGGACTAGGGTCGGCCTGGGGCCAGTCCGGGATCAGCGCCGGCGGCGGTGCAGGGCGATCGCGGCGGCCGCGCCGCCCGCCAGGGCGCCCACCCCGGCGGCGGCCGGGATGCCGACCTTGGCCGCCTTGCGGCCCGTACGGTAGTCGCGCAGGCGCCAGCCGCGCTCGCGGGCCAGCTTGCGCAGGCGGCTGTCCGGGTTGACGGCGTAGGGGTGGCCGACGATCGACAGCATCGGGATGTCGTTCACGGAGTCGCTGTACGCCGCGCAGCGGGCCAGGTCGAGTCCCTCGGCCGCGGCCAGCGCGCGTACGGCCTCGGCCTTCGCGGGGCCGTGCAGCGGCTCGCCGACCAGCTTGCCGGTGTAGACGCCGCCGATCGACTCGGCGACCGTGCCGAGCGCGCCGGTCAGGCCCAGCCTGCGGGCGATGATCGTGGCGGCCTCGATGGGCGCGGCCGTGACCAGCCAGACCTTCTGGCCCGCGTCCAGGTGGGCCTGGGCGAGCGCGCGGGTGCCCGGCCAGATGCGCTCCGCCATGTACTCGTCGTAGATCTCCTCGCCGATGGACATCAGCTCGGAGACGCGGTGGCCCTTGACGATGGACAGGGCGCTGTTGCGGGCGTCCTCGACGTGCTCGGGGTTCTCCGCGCCGACGACACGGAAGTAGATCTGCTGCCAGACGAAGCGGGCCAGCTCGCGCTTGTGAAAGAAATGGCGTTTGTAGAGGCCGCGTCCGAAGTGGAAGAGGGACGCGCCCTGCATCACGGTGTTGTCGAGGTCGAAGAAGGCGGCTGCCCGGACGTCGCCGACGACCGGGAAATCCGGCTCGGCGGATTCCTCGTCCTGGGCGCTCTCCGCGCTCTCGGCGTTCTCCTGAGCGGTCTTGCGGGCTGCCTCCGCCGCGGCCTCGCCTGCCAGCACGCTGCGTGCGGTGGCGGAGCGCTTGCGGGGAGTGATCCATCCCAGTGCGGCCATGCCCGGAGCATAGCCAGTTTGTTCGGGGTAACGCCTCCTCGCCTCCGGCAGTGCGGTTGCCGGGCGCGGGTGCGCGGGCGGTGGCGCTGCCGGAGCCCTGGGCACGGCCGTGCCACGTGGCCTCGGACTTCCTGGGGCCCCGTCCGCGAGCGCCCCCAACAGGCCGGATTCCGCCCGGGTTCGCCTACGCGCGCGGGGTCCGGCGCGCCCGGCTCGTCAGCCGCCCAGCGCCTTGCGCAGCCGCGCCGGGTCCACGCGCCAGAAGTCGTGCTGGGCGCCGTCCACCAGGACGACCGGAATCTGCTCCCAGTACTTGCGGTACAGCTCCTCGTCCTCGTTGATGTCCTTCTTCTCCCAGCGCGCGCCCACCTCGGCGCAGACCTCGGTGATGACCGCCTCGGCGGCGTCGCACAGGTGACAGCCGGGTTTGCCGATCAGCGTCACGGTGCTGTCGGCGGGGTTCTTGCGGGTGTTGCGGCGCAGCAGCGGGCTCATGGAGGCCATTGTGCCCGGCGGGACCTGGCACAAGAGGAATCCCGCCGGACGGATTTAGGTGCCTGAGTCGACTACCATCATGTGTCGATTTGTTGGTGTCCGGGGGTGTGGCGATGAGGAGTGAGGACGCGTGCCGCCGTCGGCCTGCCCCCGGTGCCGCCGCGGTCGCCATGGAGCGGCCGATGGTTCCCGGATCGGGGCGAAACACCGCGTGACGCCGGTCACTTTGCCCGGACAAAGCGGACACCATCTTTGTGCACGCGTTCACAAAGGCATAGCCTGCGGGGGACGGGGCGGTCCTGGGACGAGGCGCCGCCCGCAGCCCCGCTCTACCCGCAGGAGCACCGTGGCAACTGGCCGAACTCACCGACCGGCGACCCGAAGCCGAGGGATCCCCGAGGCCACCGTCGCCCGGCTACCGCTGTATCTGCGTGCACTGACCGCGCTCTCCGAGCGCTCGGTGCCCACGGTCTCCTCCGAGGAACTCGCGACCGCGGCGGGCGTCAACTCCGCCAAGCTGCGCAAGGACTTCAGCTACCTCGGCTCGTACGGCACCCGCGGTGTCGGCTACGACGTCGAGTACCTCGTCTACCAGATCTCCCGTGAGCTCGGCCTGACCCAGGACTGGCCGGTCGTCATCGTCGGCATCGGAAACCTCGGTGCCGCGCTCGCCAACTACGGCGGCTTCGCCTCGCGCGGCTTCCGCGTCGCCGCGCTGATCGACGCCGACCCGGCCATGGCCGGCAAGCCGGTGGCCGGGCTGCCCGTGCGCCACACCGACGAGCTCGAATCGATCATCAGCGACAACGGCGTGTCCATCGGCGTCATCGCGACCCCCGCCGGCGCCGCGCAGCAGGTGTGCGACCGGCTCGTCGCCGCCGGGGTCACCTCGATCCTCAACTTCGCGCCCACGGTCCTCTCCGTGCCGGAGGGCGTCGACGTCCGCAAGGTCGACCTGTCGATCGAGCTCCAGATCCTGGCCTTCCACGAGCAGCGCAAGGCGGGCGAGGAGAACGCGCCGGCCGCCGTGGCCGCCCGCGCGGGCGCGGCCGTGCGCCCGGCGCCGGAGAGCCGGAAGGGCCCGGACGGGGATGTCCCCGCCGTGATGCCGGCATGAGCCTTCTGGTCGTCGGTCTGAGCCACCGCAGCGCGCCCGTCAGCGTGCTGGAGCGTGCCGCCCTCGCGCGCGAGGAGCGGGTGAAGCTCCTGCACGACACCCTCGCGGCGGAGCCCGCCACCGAGGCGGCCGTGCTCGCCACGTGCAACCGCATCGAGCTGTACGCCGACGTGGACAAGTTCCACGCCGGTGTCGCCGAGCTGTCCACGCTGCTCGCCCGCCACACGGGCGTCGGTCTGGACGAGCTCACCCCCTATCTCTATGTGCACTACGAGGACCGGGCCGTCCACCACCTCTTCTCGGTGGCGTGCGGGCTGGACTCGATGGTCGTCGGCGAGGGCCAGATCCTCGGCCAGATCAAGGACGCGCTCGCGCTCGGCCAGGAGCTGCACACGGCCGGGCGGCTGCTGAACGACCTCTTCCAGCAGGCCCTGCGGGTCGGCAAGCGCGCCCACAGCGAGACGGGCATCGACAAGGCCGGGCAGTCCCTGGTCACCTTCGGCCTGGAGCGGCTCGCCGCCGGCGCGGACGTGACCGCGTGGGCGGCGGGCAAGCGCGCCCTGGTCATCGGCGCCGGCTCGATGTCCTCCCTCGCGGCGGCGACGCTCGCCCGCGCGGGCGTCGCGCACGTGGCGGTCGCCAACCGCACGGTGGAGCGGGCCGAGCGCCTGGCGCAGATCCTCACCGAGCCCGGCGCCGCCGGCTGCACGGCCTCGGCCGTGGAGATGGCCGCGGTGCCCGGTGAACTGGCGCTCGCGGACGTCGTGGTGAGCTGCACCGGCGCCATGGGCGTGGTCCTGACCGCCGACGTCGTCCAGGCCGCGCTCGCGAGCCGCGAGGACGCGCTCTGCGCGGTCGACCCCGCCTGCGCGGACGCGGCCGGCACGGTGCTCGCCCTCCTCGACCTGGCCATGCCGCGGGACATCGACGCCGCGGTCCACCGCCTCGCGGGCGCCCGGCTGGTCGACATCGAGTCGCTGGCCGAGGCGTCCGCCGACGCCCCCATGGCCGCCGACGTCGACCGGGTGCGCACCATCGTCTCCGACGAGGTCGCCGCCTTCGGCGCCGCGCAGCGGGCCGCGCACATCACGCCCACCGTGGTCGCCCTGCGCACCATGGCGGCGGACGTCGTGGCGAGCGAGATCGCCCGCCTCGACGGGCGGCTGCCCGACCTCGACGACAAGCAGCGCGCGGAGATCACCCAGACCGTCCGCCGCGTCGTCGACAAGCTGCTCCACGCGCCCACCGTGCGCGTCAAGGAGCTGGCCTCCACCCCCGGCGGCGCCGGGTACGCCGACGCGCTGCGGGAACTCTTCGACCTCGATCCGCAGGCGGTCGCCGCCGTGAGCCGGGCCGATTCACGGGCCGGTACGCACAACACTGCACGGGAGCCGGCATGAACGACACCTCTTCGACGGTGGACGAGGTGACCGCGCGGCAGCGACCGCTGCGCCTGGGCACCCGTCGCAGCAAGCTCGCCATGGCCCAGTCCGGGCAGGTGGCGGAGACCGTGCGGCAGCTGACCGGCCGCCCGGTCGAGCTGGTCGAGATCACGACGTACGGCGATGTCTCGCGGGAGTCGCTCGCGCAGATCGGCGGGACGGGCGTCTTCGTCTCCGCGCTGCGCGACGCGCTGGTCGCGGGGGAGATCGACCTCGCCGTGCACTCCCTCAAGGACCTGCCGACGACCCAGCCCGACGACCTGGTGCTGGCGGCGATCCCGGTCCGCGAGGACCCGCGCGACGTGCTGATCGCGCGGGACGGGCTGACCTTCGGGACCCTGCCCGCCGGAGCCCGTATCGGCACCGGCTCGCCGCGCCGCATGGCCCAGCTCAACGCCTTGGCCCGGGCGCAGGGCCGGGAGATCGAGACGGTGCCCATCCGCGGCAACATCGACACCCGGATCGCCTTCGTCACCGACGGCGAGCTGGATGCCGTGGTGCTGGCCGCGGCCGGGCTCGCCCGTATCGGCCGGACCGCGGAGATCACCGAGTACCTGGAGCCCGACGCGGTTCTGCCCGCCCCCGGCCAGGGGGCCCTGGCGATCGAGTGCGCAATGACCAACGCACCCCTCGCCGCGACGCTCGCCGAGCTCGACGACCCGTACACCCGGGTCGCCGTGACCGCCGAACGTTCCCTGCTCGCCGCCCTGGAGGCCGGCTGCTCCGCACCTGTGGGTGCGCTGGCCGACCTTTCCCCAAGCTCTCGACTTCGTTCGAGCAGGGGAGGCCCCAACGCCGACGAGCAGGTTGTCACCGAAATGCGCCTGCGCGGCGTCGTCGGCTCGACCGACGGCAAGACGCTGGTGCAGCTGTCCACCACCGGTCCCGTGCCGACGTCCAGCGAGGAAGCCGTGGCCCTGGGCCGCGAGCTCGCCGCAGCGATGCTCGACAAGGGTGCGGCCGGTCTTATGGGGGAGCGAGCACTTTGAACCCCACCGCCCCGAACCACCCCGTGCACGGGCACGTCACCTTTCTCGGTGCCGGCCCCGGAGACCCGGGACTGCTGACGCTGCGCGCCGTGGAGGCACTTGCGGCCGCGGACGTCCTGATTGCCGATCCGCAGGTGCTCGATGTGGTGCGCACGCATGCGCGCGCCCATGTGGACATGCCTGCCCAGACGGTTACTGACGAGTCATCAAAAACCGTCGGAACGCCTGAAGTACCCGTCCTCAGGGACACCGCCAATCTTGTCATGTCGGCCGCGCGCGGCGGCAAGCGGGTCGTCCGTGCGGTCCTCGGCGACCCCGGCCTCGACGGCAACGCCGGCGACGAGATGCTGGCCTGCGCCACCGAGGGCATCACCTTCGAGGTGGTGCCGGGCGTCGCCACGGCCGTGGGCGTGCCCGCCTACGCCGGGGTGCCGCTGCGCGACGGCAAGGGCGCCGACGTGCGCTTCGTGGACGCCCGTACGGCCTCGGCCACCTGCTGGTCCGAGGTCGGCGCGAGCGAGGTCACCGCGGTCGTCTCCACGACGCTCGACTCGGTCGCGGCCGCCGCCGGTGAGCTGGTCTCCGCCGGGCGCAAGCCCGACACCCCGCTCACCGTCACCGTCGCGGGCACCACCACGCGCCAGCGCACCTGGACCGCCACCCTCGGCTCGATCGCCCAGGTGCTCAAGGCCGCGAAGGTGCTGCCGTCCCCGGACGGCGGCCAGCCGGTGATAGCCGTGGTCGGCGAGCGCGGCGCGGCCGCGCGGCGCGACCAGCTCTCGTGGTTCGAGTCCAAGCCCCTCTTCGGCTGGAACGTGCTCGTGCCGCGCACCAAGGAGCAGTCCGCGTCGCTCTCCGACCAGCTCCGGTCGTACGGCGCCGTGCCCAGCGAGGTCCCGACCATCGCGGTCGAACCCCCGCGCACCCCGCAGCAGATGGAGCGCGCGGTCAAGGGTCTGGTCACCGGCCGCTACGAGTGGATCGCCTTCACTTCCGTGAACGCCGTCAAGGCGGTCCGCGAGAAGTTCGAGGAGTACGGCCTCGACGCGCGCGCCTTCGCCGGCATCAAGGTCGCGGCCGTCGGCGAGCAGACCGCGCGGTCCCTCGTCGAGTTCGGCGTGAAGCCCGACCTCGTGCCGAGCGGCGAGCAGTCGGCCGCCGGCCTGCTGGAGGACTGGCCGCCCTACGACCCGGTCTTCGACCCGATCGACCGCGTCTTCCTGCCGCGCGCCGACATCGCCACCGAGACCCTGGTGGCGGGCCTGATCGAGCTGGGCTGGGAGGTCGACGACGTCACGGCCTACCGGACCGTGCGCGCCTCGCCGCCGCCGGCCGAGACCCGCGAGGCGATCAAGGGCGGCGGCTTCGACGCCGTGCTCTTCACCTCCTCGTCCACCGTGCGGAACCTCGTCGGCATCGCCGGCAAGCCGCACAACGTCACCGTCATCGCCTGCATCGGCCCGGCCACCGCGAAGACCGCGGAGGAACACGGCCTGCGGGTGGACGTGCTGTCGCCCGAGCCCTCGGTGCACAAGCTCGCCGAGGCGCTCGCGGACTTCGGCGCGGCGCGGCGCGATGCCGCCCTGGAGGCCGGGGACCCGGTCACGCGCCCGAGCGAGCGACGGCCCGGATCGCGTAGAAGGGCACGCAGTTGAGCACGTACGGCACCTTTCCCGGCGCCCGCCCCCGGCGGCTGCGGACCAGCCCGGCCATGCGCCGGATGGTCGCGGAGCACCGGCTGCACCCGGCCGACCTGATCCTGCCCGCCTTCGTGCGGGAGGGCGCCGCCGAGCCGGTGCCGATCTCGGCCATGCCGGGCGTCGTCCAGCACACCCGGGACACCCTGCGGAAGGCGGCCGTCGAGGCGCTGGAGGCGGGCGTCTCCGGGATCATGCTCTTCGGCGTGCCCGAGGACGCGAAGAAGGACGCGGCGGGCACCGCCGGGACCGACCCCGAGGGCATCCTCCAGGTCGCCATCAGGGACGTGAAGGCCGAGGTCGGCGACGACCTCGTCATCATGTCCGACCTGTGCCTGGACGAGTACACCGACCACGGCCACTGCGGGGTCCTCGACTCCGAGGGCCGGGTGGACAACGACGCGACGCTGGAGCGCTACGCCGAGATGGCGCAGGTCCAGGCCGACGCGGGCGTCCATGTGGTGGGCCCGAGCGGCATGATGGACGGCCAGGTCGGCGTCGTCCGCGACGCCCTGGACCAGACCGGCCACGAGGACGTCTCGATCCTCGCCTACACCGCGAAGTACGCCTCCGCGTTCTACGGCCCCTTCCGCGAGGCCGTCGGCTCCTCGCTCCAGGGCGACCGCAAGACGTACCAGCAGGACCCGGCCAACGCCCGGGAGTCCCTGCGCGAGCTGGAGCTCGACCTCGCCGAGGGCGCGGACATGGTCATGGTCAAGCCGGCCCTGCCCTACCTCGACATCCTCGCCAAGGTCGCGGAGTCGGTGGACGTGCCGGTGGCCGCGTACCAGATCTCCGGCGAGTACGCGATGGTCGAGGCGGCCGCCGCCAACGGCTGGATCGACCGCGACCGGGCCATCCTGGAGACGCTCACCGGCATCAAGCGCGCGGGCGCGAACATGATCCTCACCTACTGGGCGACGGAGGTCGCACGGCAGCTCTGAGCGAGCACGGCTGTACGCACCGATGGCGGCTTCCCCGGCGGGGAGGCCGCCATCGGCGTTCCCGCCCGGTGGCGACCATTCACCTCAGAGCTCTACGTTGTGCCCATATCGCTCACCCCGGAGGCGTAGATGAGCAACGACCCCGAACTCGCCGACGACTGGGAGTACACCCTCCAGGTCCCCTCCGACCCGATGGCGCCCTGCATCGCGCGGCGCACGCTGCGCACGATCTTCCAGGAGCACGGCTTCGCCGAACTGGCGGACACCGCCGAGCTGTTGACGTCGGAGCTGGTCACCAACTCCTACCGGCACACCGACGGGCCCGCGTCCGTGCGGGTGCGGCGGGAGGGCGAGCGGGTGCGGGTGACCGTCTGGGACACCAACCCCAAACTTCCCGGGCTGAGCAGGGTCGCGCTCCCGGACGACGAGGCCGAACAGGGGCGCGGGCTGGGCCTGGTGATGAAGTGCGCCGACAGCTGGGGCGGGTTCGCGCTGCGGAACCAGCCGCAGGGGCTCGTCGGCAAGCTGATCTGGTTCGAACTGGGGGCGGGACGCGTGGCCCCGCCCCCGGTGGGCCCGTGAACTACAGCTGCTCGGGCGTGCGGATGCCCAGCAGGGACATGCCCTGACGCAGCGTGCGGCCCGTCAGCTCGGAGAGGAAGAGGCGGTTCTCGACCGTCGCCGCGTCCTCGGCCTTGAGGACCGGGCACTGGTCGTAGAACGTCGTGAACGCCGACGCCAGCTGGTACAGATACGCGGCCAGCTTGTGCGGCTCGTACGACCCGGCGACCTCGGCCAGCGTCTCCGCGAACTGGTCCAGGTGCAGCGCCAGCGCGCGCTCCGCCGGGGCCAGCGCCAGCTCCGGGTGGGCCTTGGCGGAGGCCGACTCGCCCGCCTTGCGCAGGATGGAGCGGATCCGGGCGTACGCGTACTGGAGGTAGACCGACGTGTCGCCGTTGAGGGAGACCATCCGGTCGAGGTCGAAGATGTAGTCACGGCCCAGGGACGTGGACAGGTCGGCGTACTTCACCGCGCCGATGCCCACCTGGGTGCCGCGCTCGGCGATCTCCTCCTCGGAGAGACCGAGCTTCTCGCTCTTCTCCCGGACCACGGCCGTCGCCCGCGCGATCGCCTCGTCCAGCAGGTCGATCAGCCGGACCGTCTCGCCCTCACGCGTCTTGAACGGCTTGCCGTCCTTGCCGAGCACCGTGCCGAAGGGCAGCTGGACGGCCTTGACGCCGTCGTGCAGCCAGCCGGCCCGGCGGGCGGTCTCGAAGACCATCTTGAAGTGCAGGCCCTGCCGGGCGTCCACGACGTAGAGCAGGGAGTCGGCGCCCAGCTTGCCGACCCGGTCGCGGATCGCGGAGAGGTCGGTCGCCGCGTAGCCGAAACCGCCGTCGGACTTCTGGACGATCAGCGGGGTGGGGTTGCCGTCCGGGCCCTTGACGTCGTCGAAGAACACGCACAGCGCGCCGTTGGACCGGACCGCGACACCGGACTCCTCCAGCATGCGGCAGGTGTCGGCCAGCATGTCGTTGTAGCCGGACTCGCCGACCACGTCCGCGTCCTGGATCTCCATGTCGAGCTTGCCGAAGACCGAGTAGAAGTAGATCTTCGACTCGTCCACGAACCGCTGCCACAGGGCGAGGGTCTCCGCGTCGCCCGCCTGGAGGTCCACGACCCGGCGGCGCGCCCGCTCCTTGAACGCCTCGTCGGAGTCGAAGAGCGCGCGGGACGCCTTGTAGAGCCGGTTGAGGTTCGACATGGCCTCCTCACCGGAGGCGGCGTCCTTGTGGTCCAGCTCGTGCGGGTGCTCGATCAGGTACTGGATGAGCATGCCGAACTGCGTGCCCCAGTCGCCGATGTGGTGGCGGCGCACGACCTTCTCGCCCGAGAACTCCAGGATCTTCGCGACCGCGTCACCGATCACGGCGGACCGCAGGTGGCCGACGTGCATCTCCTTCGCCACGTTCGGCTGGGCGTAGTCGATGACCGAGGTGCCCGGCCGCTCGGCGAAGGGGACGCCGAGGCGGTCGTCGGCCGCGCGGGCCGCGAGCGTCCCGGTGATCGCCCGGTCGGTGACCGTGATGTTGAGGAAGCCGGGGCCGGAGACCTCGATCTCCTGGATCAGGTCACCGGCGGGCAGACCGGCCACGACCTTGCCCGCCAGCTCGCGGGGGTTGCCCCCCAGCTTCTTGGCGAGCGCCAGCATCCCGTTGGCCTGGAAGTCGGCCCGGTCGCTTCGTCGCAGCAGCGGGTCGGCGGCACCGGCCTCCGGCAGGGCTGCCGAGAGAGCGTCCGCGATGCGCTGGTGGAGCGAGGAGGCGAGGGAAGGGACCGAGGCCATGGGGTGGGTGCCGTTCCGTTGGAGGGTGTTTTTGACACACCGAGTATCACACGCACGCGCCGCCGCCCGGGCTGCCATTTCGGCCGCCCTCCGGCCCGCCCGGGAGCAACCCCGGAGCCGCCCCGGCCGTCTGGGACAATGGTCATGCCAGGACCGTAAGGAAGGAAGTGCCGTGGCTCAGGCTCAGAGCACCGAGGCCGACTGGGTCTCCCGTTTCGCCGACGAGGTCATTGCCGAAGCGGAGCGCCGTGCCCCCGGCAAACCGATCGTCGTTGCCTCCGGCCTGTCCCCCTCCGGCCCGATCCACCTGGGCAACCTGCGCGAGGTCATGACCCCGCACCTGGTCGCGGACGAGATCCGCCGCCGCGGGCACGAGGTCAGGCACCTGATCTCCTGGGACGACTACGACCGCTACCGCAAGGTGCCCAACGGCGTCCCCGGGATCGACGACAGCTGGGCCGAGCACATCGGCAAGCCGCTGACCTCGGTGCCCGCGCCGGCCGGCTCGGCCTGCCCGAACTGGGCCGAGCACTTCAAGGCCGCCATGGTCGAGGCGCTCGCCGAGCTCGGCATCGAGTACGACCCGATCAGCCAGACCGAGCAGTACACCTCCGGTGTCTACCGCGAGCAGGTCCTGCACGCGATGAAGCACCGCGGCGACATCGACGCGATCCTCGACCAGTACCGGACGAAGGACAAGGCGACCGGCAAGCCGAAGAAGCAGCAGCAGAAGCCGGACGCCGTTATGACTGACGCCGAGCTGGAGGCCGCCGAGGGCTCCGGCGCGGCCGCCGAGGACGACGGCAGCTCCGGCGCGGGCTACTTCCCGTACAAGCCCTACTGCGGCGTCTGCGAGCGCGACCTGACCACGGTCACCGCCTACGACGACGAGAGCACCGAGCTGGCCTACACCTGCGTGTGCGGCCACTCCGAGACCGTGCTGCTCAGCGAGTTCAACCGCGGCAAGCTGGTCTGGAAGGTCGACTGGCCGATGCGCTGGGCGTACGAGGGCGTGATCTTCGAGCCCTCCGGCGTCGACCACTCCTCGCCCGGCTCCTCCTTCGTGGTCGGCGGCCAGATCGTCCGCAAGGTCTTCGGCGGCGAGCAGCCGATCGGCCCGATGTACGCCTTCGTCGGCATCAGCGGCATGGCCAAGATGTCCTCCTCCAAGGGCGGCGTCCCCACCCCGGGCGACGCGCTGAAGATCATGGAGGCGCCGCTGCTGCGCTGGCTGTACGCGCGCCGCAAGCCCAACCAGTCCTTCAAGATCGCCTTCGACCAGGAGATCCAGCGGCTCTACGACGAGTGGGACAAGCTGGAGGCCAAGGTCGCCGACGGCAGCGTGCTGCCCGCCGACGCCGCCGCGTACGCCCGTGCCGCCCGCACGGCCTCCGGCGAGCTGCCGCGCACCCCGCGCCCGCTGCCGTACCGCACGCTCGCCTCGGTCGTCGACATCACCGCCGGCCACGACGAGCAGACCCTGCGCATCCTCAGCGACCTCGACCCGGAGAACCCGGTCACCTCGCTGGAGGAGACCCGGCCGCGGCTCGACCGGGCCGAGCACTGGATCAACACCCAGGTCCCGGCCGAGTCCCGCACCATCGTCCGCTCCGAGCCCGACACCGAGCTGCTCGGCTCGCTGGACGAGCAGGGCCGTGAGTCCCTGCGCCTGCTGCTGGCGGGTCTGGACGAGCACTGGTCGCTGGACGGGCTGACCACGCTGGTCTACGGCGTGCCGAAGGTGCAGGCCGGGCTGGAGCCCGACGCCAAGCCCACGCCTGAGCTGAAGGTCGCCCAGCGCACCTTCTTCGCGCTGCTCTACCACCTGCTGGTCGGCCGTGACACCGGCCCGCGCCTGCCCACGCTGCTGCTCGCCGTGGGCGCGGACCGCGTGCGCAAGCTGCTGGCCGTGTAGCGTCCCGTACAGCACGACGACGCCGGGCGGGCCCGATGGGGCCCGCCCGGCGTCGTCGTGTCCCGGCTGTTCTCGTTCGCGCTACTTCTTGTTGGCGGCGGCGATCGAGGCCACGGCCTCCTTCGCCGCGTCCTGCGCGTTCTTCATCAGGTCGCCCGCGTCGGGGTTCTTGGCGCCCTGGAAGCCCGCGCCGGTATACTTGACGGTGATCACGACGTTGGCGGTGCGGGTCACCACGATCGCGTTGCGGTAGTCGTCGTCGTCCTTGCGGTAGTCCGCGGCGACGCTGTTCGCCTCGTCGCCGATGCCGCTGACCTTGTCGGTCTTGGCGTCCTTGGCGCCGTCCTCGGTGGTCGCCTTGGTCGTCCGCTGGCCGACGTAGGTCCCGGCGAGCTTCTCGCCCGAGCCGAGCGTCGGGTCCGCGGAGAAGCGCTTGAGCGAGATCGTCAGGCTGCGGTACTGGAGGTCCTTGGCGTCCTCGCCGTTCAGGCCGTTCCAGAAGCAGCTGGCGGAGTCGTTGGGGGCGGTCGCCGGGAGGGCCTCGCCCTCCTTCTTCTTCGCCGACGGCACCAGCTTGTCGACGCTCTTCTCGTCGACGGTCTTGCAGACCTCGGGCAGCTTGCCGAACGTCGCGGCCTTCATCGTGGCCGAGGGGCTCGGCGTCGCGGCCTGCGACGGCGAGGCCGTCGTCTTCTTCTTGGAGCCGGAGTCGTCCGAGCAGCCGGTGGCGACGAGCATCACCGGTACTGCGGCGCAGGCGAGGATTCGGGCGAGTCGCGGGGCTGTTCGGTGCATGGGTCCTTCGCTCGGTCGTGTCGGGGGCGGTCGTTGAGGTCCGCCGGCGGGCTGTCCGCCGGCCGGGTGCCCTGCCCGGCACGGTACGCGGCGGGGGAGCGCCGGTGGCCGAGGCGGGGCGATACTCGCCGGGCTAATTGCCGAAGTGCCCCGCGTCCAGCTCCTTGGCCAGGCCGTGCGCCTTGCCCTGGAGGTCCTCGCTGGTGGGGATGTGCTGCCGGTCGGCCGTCCACTGGTCGTAGGCGATGCTCACGAGGACGTTCGCGGAGCGGAAGACGATCGCGATGTCCCGGTGCACACCGGCCGCCGCGGTGACCAGCTTGTCGTCGATGAACGCGTCGTCGCCGAGGTCGTCGAGGACGCGGGGCAGGAAGCGGGGGTCGGCGGAGGGGGAGCCCGAGGCGGAGGGGCTCGCGGGGGCGGACGGCGAGCCGGTGGCGGCGCCGCCCTGCGGGTGCGTGCCCGCGCTCGCGGCGGGCGAGGACGGGGTGGCGGAGGGGGTCGCGGACGCCGACGCGTCGGGGATCTTCGCGGCGGTCGCCTGCCGGGCGTAGAGCTCCTTCGCCCGGTCGTCGTCGCTGACCCCCGGCTGGTAGGAGACCACGCGCTCGAAGTCGATGGACAGGTGCCGGGTGCCCTCCGGGGTCTCCAGCTTCCAGCGGCAGCCGACGCGGCGGTCGGTGTCGTAGGTGACGGCGGCCTGGCCGCGGTAGAGCTTCTGGACCTCGGGGTCGCTCTCGTCGTCGCCGGTCGGCAGCAGGCGGCGCAGGGTGTCCCGGTTCACATAGCCGCAGGGCTCGGGGAGGCTGTGGTACTTCCCGGGCTCCCCGGCCGGGGCCGTCGCGCCGGTGTGGCCGGTCTTGGCGTCGTCGTCCCCGCCGTGGCCGCCGGAGGGGCCGCCGCACGCGGCGAGGACCCCGGCGAGCAGTGCCGCCACCAGTGCGGCGGCCGGTGCGTATGCCCTTCGCTGCACTGTCCGTGGCTCCCTTCGCCTGCGGCTTGATCGCCCTCGCCCGCCGTGCCCGCGCTCGTGCTCGCGCGAAAACGGGTTGCCGCCGGGAAGACGGTGGCTGGAAGGTATGTCTACCGCACGCACCGCCAGGTCTGCCGGTTCCCTGTCGTGAATCGTCAGATTTGTCTGGTTTTTGCGTTATCTTGCTTTTACGGGGTTATGAGGAAAACGATGTCCTACACCGAGGTACCCGGCGTCCGTGTGCCGATCCGTATGTGGGCCGACCCGGCCACGGTCGAGGGCGTCGCCATGCAGCAACTGCGCAACGTCTCGACCCTGCCCTGGATCGAGGGCCTCGCCGTGATGCCGGACGTCCACTTCGGCAAGGGGGCCACGGTCGGCTCGGTGATCGCGATGCGGGGCGCGGTGTGCCCGGCGGCGGTCGGCGTGGACATCGGCTGCGGAATGTCGGCGGTGAAGACGTCGCTGACGGCGGAGGACCTGCCCGGCGACCTGTCGCGGCTGCGCTCCAGCATCGAGGCGGCTATTCCCGTCGGCTTCTCGATGCACGGCGACCCCGTGGACCCGCGTCGCCTGCACGGGCTGCCGACGGCGGGCTGGGACGATTTCTGGAGGCGGTTCGACGGAGTCGCGGAGGCGGTGAAGTTCCGTCGGGATCGTGCGACCAAGCAGATGGGAAGCCTTGGCCAAGGCAACCATTTTATTGAGTTTTGTATTGATTTGTCTGGTTCGGTCTGGCTCATGCTCCACTCCGGATCCCGCAACATCGGCAAGGAGCTCGCCGAGTACCACATCGGTGAGGCCCGGAAGCTGCCGCACAACCAGGACCTGATCGACCGCGACCTCGCCGTCTTCGTCGCGGACACCCCGCAGATGGCCGCCTACCGGCACGACCTGTTCTGGGCCCAGGAGTACGCGCGGCACAACCGCGAGATCATGATGGCGCTCTTCAAGGACGTGGTCCGCAAGGAGTTCAAGAAGGCGAAGCCTCTCTTTGAGCCTGAGATCTCCTGCCACCACAACTACGTCTCGGAAGAGCGGTACGAGGGTATGGACCTGCTGGTCACCCGCAAGGGAGCGATTCGCGCGGGCGACGGCGAGTTCGGCATCATCCCGGGCTCGATGGGCACAGGTTCGTACATCGTGCGTGGCCTCGGCAACGCCTCGTCCTTCAACTCCGCCTCGCACGGCGCGGGCCGTCGCATGAGCCGCAACCAGGCGAAGAAGCGCTTCTCCGAGCGGGACTTGGCGGAGCAGACGCGTGGCGTGGAGTGCCGCAAGGACCGCGGCGTGGTCGACGAGATCCCGGCCGCGTACAAGCCCATCGAGCAGGTCATGGAGCAGCAGCGGGACCTCGTCGAGGTGGTCGCCAAGCTCAAGCAGGTTGTCTGTGTGAAGGGCTGACAGGGGTCACCCGCGGCGGAGGCGCCAGAGGCGTGTGCTGCAGGACTGCTTCGACCTGCCGAGTTGTTCGGCGGCGTCGTCGACAGTGGGGACCGTCAGCAGGATCTGGTCCTCCATCCGTGTCCAGCTGCGCCGCGGCCGGGGTGGGCGCATGTGTTCCGGGCGGACCCAGGCGCTCACCTCGGCGGCGGCCGAGCCCTTGCGCTCCAGCGCCAGGCTGCCCGGGTAGTACAGATGTGCTGCCAGTGTCACGCCGGCTTCGCGCATGTAAAGGACGTTGTACGCGTGGTCCCGAGCGTTCCGGCTGGTCAGCCGGGCGATCCCGAGTGTCTGTCTGGTGTAGCGGCAAAGGTAGGTGGCGATCGCCGTGCTGGTCGTGGCGAGGCTGACGAATGGCAGGCCCTGTGCCGTGAAGCCCACGGACCCGTCGGCGTCGATCACACCCCGGAGATAGTCCCGGCGGGAGAACGGGACGCGCGGCGGCGTGATCCTCGTTTCGGCCTGCAGGAAGCCGAACATGTAGGCGTAGCGAGGATCTTCGAGGTCCATGAAGGGCATGGACCGATCGTGGACGGCCTCGCCGGTCTCACGGGTGGGAACGGCGAGGCGTCACTCGAATGTGCGGTCGTGCGGTGCGCATGGAACGCGCTGCTTCCGCTCACGCGTCCTGCGGGTACCAGCGCAGCTCGACCGTGTTGCCGTCCGGGTCGAGGACGTACAGGGACTCGGCGTCGCCGCGGGCGCCGTAGCGCTTGCCGGGGCCGTCGACGACGGTGAAGGTGCCCGCGTCGATCACCGTCTGCCAGTCCAGCGGCTCGACGACCAGGCAGATGTGGTCGACGTTGGACTCGCCGCGGGCGCGGTCGACCAGGTCGATGATGGTCGTGGGGGAGACGCGCACCGAGGGGAAGGACACCTTCCCTGCGCGCCACTCCTCCACGCGGACGGGCTCCAGGCCGAGCGGGCCGCAGTAGAAGGCGAGGGCCCGCTCGACGTCGGAGACGTTCAGGACGAGGTGGTCGAAGCCGGTGACGCGCATGCGGGTTCCCTTTCGAGCGGGCCGTCCCCCGTGGCGGCCGATGTGCACGAAGGTAGCTCCCGATGATCATCCGTGTCATCGGTCTCCGGTCCTGCGTCGCAGGTACCGGGCCTGCTCAGCCCTCGCGGTGCACCTTGTGGTTGGCGGCCTGGGCGCGGGGGCGCACGACGAGCAGGTCGATGTTCACGTGCGGGGGCCGGGTGACCGCCCAGGTGATGGTGTCCGCCACGTCCTCGGCGGTCAGCGGCTCGGCGACCCCGGCGTAGACCGCGGCGGCCTTCTCCTCGTCGCCGCGGAAGCGGGTGACGGCGAACTCGTCCGTCTTCACCATGCCCGGGGCGATCTCGACGACGCGCACGGGCCGGCCGCACAGCTCCAGGCGCAGGGTCTCGGCGATGACGTGCGCGCCGTGCTTGGCCGCGACGTAGCCGCCGCCGCCCTCGTAGGTGCCGAGCCCGGCGGTCGAGGAGACGACCAGCACCGTGCCGTCTCCGCTCGCCTCGAGCCGGGGGAGCAGCGCCTGCGTCAGGTTGAGCACGCCGAGCACGTTGACCTCGTACATCGCGCGCCAGTCCGCGGGGTCGGCGGTCGCGACGGGGTCGGTGCCGAGCGCGCCGCCGGCGTTGTTGACCAGGACGTCGATGCTGTCGAAGTCGTCGAGGTGGACGGCGAAGGTCAGGACGGCGGCGCGGTCGGTGACGTCGAGTTCGTAGGCGACCGCCTCGTGGCCGGCCTCGGTGAGCTCCGCCGCCAGCGCCTCGATGCGGTCCGCGCGGCGGGCGGTGAGGACGACGCGGTAGCCGGCGGCGGCCAGCCGGCGGGCGGTTGCGGCGCCGATGCCGCTGCTCGCGCCGGTGACGACGGCGGTGCGGGTGCTCATGGGGGGCCTCCTGAGGTGCGGCGTGCGGGATCCGCTCGCAGGATATGCGGCCCTCTGTTCGAGCGGTGCTCCCGGCGGGTTCAGCGGCCGCGCGGCGCGTACATGATGATCGCGACGCCGGCGAGGCAGACCAGCGCGCCGGTCACGTCGTAGCGGTCGGGGCGGTAGCCGTCGGCGACCATGCCCCAGGCCAGCGACCCGGCGACGAAGACGCCGCCGTACGCGGCGAGGATGCGGCCGAACTCGGCGTCCGGCTGGAGCGTGGCGACGAAGCCGTACGCGCCGAGGGCGACCACTCCGGCGCCGATCCACGTCCAGCCGCGCCCGCCTCCCGAGCCGCTGCCCCGCACGCCCTGCCAGACGAGCCAGGCGCCGCCGATCTCCAGGAGCGCGGCGAGGAGGAAGAGGGCGATGGAGCGGAGGGTGAGCATGGGTCGCACGTTACGTGCCGTCGGGGGTGTCGCGGGGACCGCCGGTCAGGGCCAGACCAGGCAGTACGGCTGGTGGCCGTTCTCGTGCAGGCGGTGGGAGAAGTCCTGCCACTCGCGGAGCAGCTGGTAGACGGTGAACGCGTCCCGCGGGCCGCCGCGGTCGGGGACGGTGGACCAGATGAAGGCGGCGGCGCCCACGGACTCCTCGCCGATGCCGCGCAGCGGGTCGACGACGGTCATGGGGAGCTTGACGACGGCGTAGTCGGGGTGGAGGACGACCAGTTCCAGCGGGGGGACCTTGTGCAGGGGTATGCCCTCGATGCCGGTGAGGACCATGGCGGCCATCGTCTCCGGCTTGATCTTGGTGAACATGCCGCCCATGCCGAGCTCGTCACCGCCGAGCTCCTCCGGGCGCATGGAGATGGGGACGTTGGCCGCGGCGGCGCTGTTGGGCGCCCCGAAGTACTTGTAGGTCACCCCCACCCGGCCACCACTCCTGCTGCTTCCCGCGCCGTCTTCTTCGCGCCGGCCCCTGTGGCGCCCCCTGCGGGACCTCTGGGCTCGCTCGGGCCCCAGGTCATCGGTGCCCTCGCCCAGTCCGCCACCGCGATGCATATCTCCACCCGACCGCTTTTTTACGCAGCACAGCCCCCGCCGCGCAACCCGATCATCGTCTCAGAGACCTCCCCCGTGAACAGCGTGTGAAACGCCCGAAGACGACTCGGTACACGGCTCTGAGACCATGGCTAGCGTGAGCTACCCATATGAAGCCCCAGTCTCGCAGACACGAGAGGGCTGACGCCCGGTCGCGAGCGAGGGAAGCCCGCACCGCTGCCAGCCGGGGCGCGCGGCCAGCCGCCGTCCCTTCCTACGTTTCCGCAGGTCAGGATCAAAGTGCCTTATTCGTATGAAGCCCCCGTCTCGCAAGCGCTGTTCGACCGTGCCGCCGTGGTGACGCCCGGCGGCGTGAATTCCCCGGTGCGCGCCTTCCGCGCCGTGGGCGGTACGCCCCGGTTCATGGTGTCCGGTACGGGTCCGTACCTGACGGACGCCGACGGCCGGGAGTATGTGGACCTCGTGTGTTCGTGGGGGCCGATGATCCTCGGCCACGCGCACCCCGAGGTGATCGCCGCCGTGCAGGAGGCGGTCGCGCGCGGCACGTCCTTCGGCACGCCCGGCGAGGGCGAGGTGGCGCTCGGCGAGGAGATCGTCTCCCGGGTCGAGCCCGTGGAGCAGGTGCGCCTGGTGTCGTCCGGCACCGAGGCGACGATGTCGGCGATCCGGCTCGCGCGCGGTTTCACCGGCCGCGCCAAGGTGATCAAGTTCGCGGGCTGCTACCACGGCCACGTGGACGCGCTGCTGGCCGCGGCGGGCTCGGGTCTCGCGACGTTCGGGCTGCCGGACACGCCCGGGGTGACGGGCGCGCAGGCGGGCGACACGATCGTGCTGCCGTACAACGACCTGGAGGCCGTGCACGCCGCCTTCCACGCGCACCCGGGCGAGATCGCCTGTGTGATCACGGAGGCGTCGCCGGGCAACATGGGCGTGGTCCCGCCGAAGCCGGGCTTCAACGCGGGCCTGAAGGCGGCCTGTGCCAAGAACGGCGCGCTGTTCATCTCGGACGAGGTCATGACCGGCTTCCGTACGAGCAAGGCGGGCTGGTACGGCGTCGACGGCGTGCGGCCGGACCTGATGACCTTCGGCAAGGTCATGGGCGGCGGCTTCCCGGCGGCGGCCTTCGGCGGCCGCGCGGACGTGATGGGCCACCTGGCCCCGGCGGGCCCGGTCTACCAGGCGGGCACGCTCTCCGGGAACCCGGTCGCCACCGCGGCGGGTCTCGCGCAGCTGCGGCTGCTGGACGATGCGGCGTACGCGAAGGTCGACGCGGTCGCCGCGGAGATCAGCGGCCTTGTGACGGCGGCTCTGACGAAGGAGGGCGTGGCGCACCGGCTCCAGACGGCGTCGAACATGTTCTCCGTGTTCTTCACCGGCCGCGAGGTCACGGACTACGAGCAGGCGAAGTCGCAGGAGTCGTTCCGCTTCAACGCCTTCTTCCACTCGATGCTGGCGCAGGGCGTCTATCTGCCGCCGTCGGCGTTCGAGTCGTGGTTCGTCTCGACGGCTCATGACAGTGCGGCGATCGAGCGGGTCGCGGCGGCGCTGCCGGCCGCGGCGCGGGCGGCAGCCGAGGCGACGGAATGACGGACGGGATGACCAACGCGATGAGCAACGACGCCGGCAAGGCCGAGGACGAGATCACTGTCGTCCACCTGATGCGGCACGGCGAGGTCCACAACCCCGAGGGCGTGCTCTACGGGCGCAAGCCGGGCTACCACCTGTCGGACCTGGGGCTGCGGATGGCCGACCGGGTCGCCGAGCACCTGGCGGGGCGGGACATCACGCATGTGGTGGCCTCCCCGCTGGAGCGCGCGCAGGAGACGGCGCAGCCGATCGCCAAGGCGCACGGTCTGGACCTGGCGACGGACGGGCGGCTGATCGAGGCGGAGAACGTCTTCGAGGGGAAGACCTTCGGGGTCGGCGACGGCGCGCTGAAGAAGCCGGCCAACTGGAAGTACCTGACGAACCCCTTCCGCCCGTCGTGGGGCGAGCCCTACGTCGAGCAGGTCGTGCGGATGATGGGCGCGCTCGGTGCGGCGCGCGACGCGGCCCGCGGCCATGAGGCCGTCTGCGTGAGCCATCAGCTGCCGATCTGGATCGTGCGCAGTTTCGCGGAGCGGCGGCGGCTGTGGCACGACCCGCGTAAACGTCAGTGCACTTTGGCGAGCCTGACGACGTTCACCTTCAGGGGGGACGAAATCGTGTCGGTCGGATACAGCGAGCCGGCCCGGGATCTGGTCCCGGCGCATCTGCTCGCGGGCGCGAAACCGGTAAAGGGCGGGGCCAAGGCATTCGGCGCCTGAGCGTAATGCCCTGCGGAGAACTCCGCGACCGCCCGGCTAAAACCGGGTAAAGCGCTGCAAAGACCGGCGAAAATGCGCAACCGCCGTACTCGACGCGCCGTCCCACGCAATGTCGTTTTATATGGACGACAAGGTGTATGGAGGCGTGGCGAGTACGGACGGAGACGACATGCGCGAGATCAGCCGACGAGGTCTCCTCGGCATGGGAGTGGGGGCGGGAGCGGCCGCCGCGCTGACCGGCGTGGCCGGCTGCTCCTCTCCCGCCGGCTCCGAGAAACACGACCCCTCGGCCAAGGCGAGCGAGCGGGCCAAGGCGAGCCCGATCGGCGACGGCTCCACCGCCGACGCCGGGCCGCAGCCCAACCAGCCGCCCAAGCCGGAGCGGCTGGAGCCCGGGCAGAAGCCCCCGCAGTTCGTGATCTTCTCCTGGGACGGCGCGGGCGAGGTCGGCAACGGCCTCTTCCCGCGCTTCCGGAAGCTCGCCCGGGACCACGGCGCGTACATGACCTTCTTCCTGTCCGGGCTCTACTGCCTCCCCGAGGCGAAGAAGGACCTCTACAAGCCGCCGAACAACCCGGTGGGCGCCTCCGACATCGGCTACCTCACCGACGAGCACATCCAGGCGACCCTGGAGAACATCCGCCAGGCCTGGCTCGACGGCCACGAGATCGGCACCCACTTCAACGGGCACTTCTGCACCGGCTCCGGCTCCGTCGCCCAGTGGACCGCCGAGGACTGGGAGTCGGAGATCGAGCAGGCCGTCTCCTTCGTCACCGAGTGGCGGACGAACACCGGCTTCAAGGACCTCGAACCGCTGCCCTTCGACTACCGCAAGGAACTCTGCGGCAGCCGCACGCCGTGTCTGCTGGGGCAGGACAATCTCCTGCCGACCGCGAAGAAACTCGGCTGGCGCTACGACGCGAGTTCCCCCGGCGGCACTCAGGTGTGGCCCGGCAAGAGGCACGGTCTCTGGGATCTGCCGTTGCAGCAGATGCCCTTCCCCGGCCATTCGTTCGAAGTCCTTTCGATGGACTACAACATCCTCGCCAATCAGTCGAAGAACACCACCAAGGGCCCGCCCGAGCACTACGAGCACTGGCGCCGCCAGGCCACCGACTCCTATATCGCCGGCTTCGACCGCGCGTACGAGACGAATCGCGCGCCGTTCTATGTCGGCAACCATTTCGAACAGTGGAACGGCGGCATCTATATGGACGCCGTCGAGGAGGCGCTGAAATACATCGCCGACGAGAAGCGCAAGGACGTCCGGCTGCTCTCCTTCCGCCAGTTCGTCGACTGGCTGGACGTCCAGGACCCGGCCGTCCTCAAGAAGCTGGCGCAGCTCGACGTCGGTGAGAAGTGGAGCGCCAAGAGCGCCTGACGAGCCGCCGCACGGGCCCGTCACCCGTGCGCCCACTCGTTGGAGGGGCCCTTGAGGGGGGTGCGGAAGATCCCTAAACGGACCATGCGAAACTTTTCACATGAGTGCCTGCCGCGCCCTTCGACGCATCGAATCCCGCCGTCGCACCACCCTGCTGGCCGCCTGCACCGCCCTCGCGGCCCTGACCCTGACCGCCTGCGGCTCGGGTGACAACCCGAAGAGCGGCGGTCAGACGCAGTTCGTGCAGGGCACCGGCGGCGTCAGTGTCGTCAACGACAAGGGCGCGCGCCAGAACGCGCCGGACCTCTCGGGCAAGACCCTGGAGGGCAAGGAGCTCGACGTCGCGAAGGACTACAAGGGCAAGGTCGTGGTCCTCAACGTCTGGGGCTCCTGGTGCTCCCCGTGCCGGGGTGAGGCGAAGAACCTCGTCACGGTCGCCAACGACTACAAGGACAAGGGCGTCCAGTTCGTGGGCATCAACACCCGCGACACCGACCCCGCCCCGGCCCTGCGGTTCGAGAAGGACTTCGAGGTCCCGTACCCGAGCCTCTACGACTCCGGCGGCCAGCTGCTGCTGCGCTTCCCCAAGGGCAGCCTCAGCCCCCAGTCGATCCCCTCGACCGTCTTCATCGACCGCAACGGCAAGATCGCGGCGCGGGCGATGAAGGCGCTGACCGAGGACGAGCTGCGCAAGACCCTCGACCCGCTCGTCGCGGAGAAGTGACCCGGTGACCGCCGTCACCACCCTCGCCGCCGTCGGGGACATGAACCAGACCGTGCTCAGCGGCGCACTGCTGCTGGCCCTGCCCATCGCCGTACTCGGCGGGCTGGTCTCCTTCTTCTCCCCCTGCGTGCTGCCGCTCGTGCCCGGCTACCTCTCCTACGTCACCGGCGTCAGCGGCTCCGACATGGCCGAGGCCAAGCGCGGCCGGATGCTCGCCGGGTCCGTGCTCTTCGTGCTCGGCTTCAGCGTGGTCTTCGTCTCCGGCGGCGCGCTCTTCGGCAACTTCGGCCAGGACCTCCAGGAGTACCAGGGCACGATCTCCAAGATCCTCGGGGTCCTCACCATCGTGATGGGCCTCGCCTTCATGGGCTTCCTCTCCCGCTGGGGGCAGCGGGAGTTCCGCTTCCACAAGAAGCCCGTGATGGGGCTGGCCGGGGCGCCGCTGCTGGGCGCGATGTTCGGCGTCGGCTGGACGCCCTGCATCGGCCCGACGCTCGCCTCCGTCAATCTGCTGGCCTTCAACCAGGGCACCGCCGGACGGGGCGCGCTGCTGATGTTCGCGTACTGCCTCGGCCTCGGCCTGCCGTTCATACTGGCCGCCCTCGCCTTCCGGCGCGCCCTCGGCGCGTTCGGCTGGATCAAGCGGCACTACGCGTGGGTCATGAGGATCGGCGGCGCCATGCTCATCGCGGTCGGCGTGCTGCTGCTCACCGGCGCCTGGGACCAGCTGATCGCCGACATGCGACAGTGGTCCAACTCCTTCGTTCCCGAGGTCTGAACACATGGCTGAGACAGAGACCACCCCCGCCACCGAGGACAAGGACATCGGCGCCGCCGGTTCCCAGCTGTCCACGGCGCCCGTCGAGGACGGCCAGGCGGTGCCCGGCTCCTTCGGCGGCGTGCGCCGCCCCGGTGCCCTGGGGTGGCTCGCCTGGTCGGGGCGGGAGGCCGTCGGCTGGGTGCGCTGGTTCTGGCGCCAGCTGACCTCGATGCGGGTCGCGCTGATCCTGCTCTTCCTGCTCTCGCTCGGCACCATCCCCGGCTCGCTCATCCCGCAGACGAGCGTCGACGCGGTGAAGGCCGAGAACTGGAAGAAGACGCACGAGACCGTCGCCTCCGTCTACGACAAGCTCGGGCTCTTCAACGTCTACACCTCGGTGTGGTTCTCCGCGATCTACATCCTGCTGTTCACGTCCCTGGTCGGCTGCATCATCCCGCGCACCTGGCAGTTCGTCGGCCAGCTCCGCGGCCGCCCGCCGGGCGCGCCGAAGCGGCTGAACCGGCTGCCCGTGTACACCACCTGGCAGACCGAGGCGGAGCCCGAGCAGGTCCTCGCGGCGACCCGGAAGCTGCTCAAGAGGCGCCGCTTCCGCACGGACGCCTCCGGCGACGCGGTGTCCGCCGAGAAGGGCTACCTGCGCGAGGCCGGCAACCTCGTCTTCCACATCGCGCTGATCGTGCTGCTCCTGGCGTTCGCCTCCGGCCAGCTGTGGAAGTCCGAGGGCCAGAAGCTGATGGTCGAGGGCGACAAGTTCGCCAACACCCTCACGCAGTACGACGACTTCAAGTCGGGCTCCCTGTTCTCCTCCGACGACCTCCGTCCCTTCGGCTTCTCGATGGACAGCTTCGAGGGGACCTACGAGCGCACCGGCCCCCAGCGCGGCACGCCGCGGACGTACGAGGCCCGGGTCACGTACTGGGACGGCGCGGACGGCGCCCCCAAGAAGGCGACGATCAAGGTGAACGAGCCGCTGGAGACGGCGGACTCGAAGGTCTATCTGATCGGCCACGGCTACGCGCCGGTCGTCACCGTCAAGGACGGCAAGGGCGAGGTCGCCTACCGCGGCGCGGTGCCCTCGCTGCCGCTGGACAGCAACATCACGGAGTCCACGGTCATCAAGGTGCCGGACTACCGCGACAAGGACGGCAACAAGAACCAGCTCGGCTTCAAGGGCCTCTTCGTGCCGACGCAGGACCCGAAGATGCCCATGGTCTCGAAGTTCCCCGCGCTGGACAATCCGCGGCTGGTCCTCACCGCCTACCGCGGCAGCCTCGGCATCGACTCCGGTCTGCCGCAGAGCGTCTATCAGCTCGACGTGTCCAAGATGAAGCAGTTCAAGGACACGGACGGCAAGAGCCCGTTCGCGCAGAACCTCAGGGTCGGCGACACCATGACGCTCCCGGACGGCGCGGGCACCGTGACGTTCGAGGGCATCAAGCCCTGGGCCACCTTCCAGGTCTCCCAGCAGCCGGGCAACGAGATGGCGCTCGTGGGCGCGGTCGCCGCCCTCGTCGGCGTGGCCGGGTCGCTGTTCATCCAGCGCCGCCGCGTGTGGGTGCGGGCCGTCCGCGGCGCCGACGGGCGGACCGTCGTCGAGATGGCGGGCCTCGGCCGCAGCGAGTCCGCGAAGCTGCCCGAGGAGATCTCCGACCTCGCCGTCGCCCTGATGCCCGACGCCCCGCCCGTGGCGCCGGAAGAACCCACCGAGCCCGCAGATTCCGCTGAACCCTCCTCCGAAGGAGCGCGCGCGTGACCTCGATCGCTGCCGCAGCCAACGAGAACCTGGCGAACATCAGCAATGTGCTGATCTATTCGGCCATGGCCGTCTACACCCTGGCCTTCCTCGCGCACATCGCGGAGTGGGTGTTGGGCAGCCGCAGCGCGGTCGGCCGCACCGCCGCCGCGATCACCGTCGAGGCACAGGCCCCGGCCGCCGCGGCCAAGGCCGCGCAGGGCGGCGGCACCGCCGTCCTGGAGCGTCCCAAGGTCGTCACCCGGTCCGCCGTCGGCAGCCGGGACGTCCCCGACGGCCCCGGCGCGGCCGGCACCAGCGAGAAGGGCGACGTCTACGGCCGCATCGCCATCTCGCTGACCGTCCTCGCCTTCGTGCTGCACGCGGGCGCCGTCCTTACCCGGGCGCTGTCCGTGGAGCGGGCGCCGTGGGGCAACATGTACGAGTTCTCCACGACCTTCGGCATGGTCGTCGTCGCGGTCTACCTCATCCTGCTGGTCGCCAAGAAGAACGTGCGCTGGCTCGGCCTCCCGCTGACCACCACGATCCTGCTCGACCTGGGCTTGGCCCTGTCGGTCCTCTACACCGACAGCGACCAGCTGGTGCCCGCCCTGCACTCGTACTGGCTGTGGATCCACGTCTCCTGCGCGATCCTCTCCGGCGCGGCCCTGTGGGTCGGCGCGTGCTCGACGCTGATGTACCTCTTCCGGGACGGCTACGAGGCGCGCCTGGTGTCGGGCCGGACGGGCGCGGGCCTGGACCGCTACCTCGCCGAGCTGCCGCAGGACCGCAAGTGGGCCCGCTTCAAGGCCAAGCTGGCCAAGGGCACGGACAACCCCGTCTCCCGGCTGCCCGCCGCCGCCACGCTCGACAAGTTCGCGTACCGCATCAACGCGACCGTCTTCCCGCTGTGGACCTTCACCATCGTCGCGGGCGCCATCTGGGCCCAGGCGGCCTGGGGCCGCTACTGGGGCTGGGACCCCAAGGAGGTCTGGTCCTTCATCACCTGGGTCGCCTACGCCTGCTACCTGCACGCCCGCGCCACCGCCGGGTGGAAGGGCCGCAAGGCCGCGTACATCGCGCTGGCCGCGTTCGCCTGCTACATCTTCAACTACTACGGCGTGAACATCTTCGTCACCGGCAAGCACTCCTACGCCGGCGTCTGACCGCTCCGTACGCGACGGCCCGCCCCCTTCCGGAAGGGGGCGGGCCGTCGCGCTGTGTCAGCGCCGCGGGCGGCTGCCCTTCTCCTGCTGCGGGGGCTTCTGGCCGGCGCCCGGCAGCGTCGGCTTGGGCAGGTGGGTGACGGCCCACTTGGCCTGGGCGAGCTGCTTGGCGGTGTCGCCGGGCAGCGCGGGCGGCCGCGGCGCGGGCCGCGGGAAGCCGAAGGCCGAGGTGAGGTCGCCGAAGGCGCGGCGGCGCCAGGCGCTGATGTTGGGCTCCTTGACGCCCGTCACGACCTCCAGGAACCGCAGGCAGGAGGTGTGGTCGAAGGCTTCCCCTGCGGCCCAGCCGCCCACCGTCCACGGCGAGACGATCATGCACGGCACGCGGAAGCCGCCGCCGATCGGCAGGCCCTTGACGAACTCGTCCGGCGTCCCCCGGGGCGGCACCGGCGGGGGTACGTGGTCGAAGAGGCCGTCGTTCTCGTCGTAGTTCAGGATGAAGACGGTCTTCGCCCACACGTCGGGGTTGTCGGCGATGGCCTCGATCTTCCTGGCGACGTAGTCCGCGCCCGCCGCGGGCAGGAAGTCCGGGTGCTCGGACTGCCCGGCGGTGGGGATCAGCCAGGAGACCGTGGGCAGCCGGTCGTTGCGGGCGTCGTCCTCGAAGGTGCCCGCCGGCTGCCGGCGCATCCCGCGCTCGTAGAGCGGGTTGCCGGGCTTGGCGTTCTTGAACTGCTGGAACTCCTCCAGCAGGTTGCACTCGTAGTTGTCCTTCTCCTGGTAGACGCGCCAGCTGACGCCGGCGGCCTGGAGGCGCTCGGCGTAGGTGGTCCAGCGGTACGGCTTCGGCGCGCTGTTGTCGATCACCGGGCCGCCGTGGCCGCCGCCGGGGTCGATGGTGCCGGTCATCCAGTAGAGCCGGTTGGGCCAGGTGGGGCCGAAGACCGAGCAGAAGTAGTTGTCGCAGAGGGTGAAGTTCTCGGCGAGCGCGAACTGGAAGGGGATGTCCTCGCGCGTGTGGTAGCCCATCACGTAGGGCCCGTTCGCGCCGTCCGCCTTGCGGTGGGCGGGCAGCCAGCGGTCCATCCTCCCGCCGTTCCACGCCTCGTGCTGCACCTCCCACGCGTGGCTCGTGGAGGGGATCGCCTGCGCGCTGGACTTGCCGGTGTTCAGCCGGAACGGCAGCAGGTGCCCGTCGGGGTTCTTCGCGTCCGGCTGGTGGAAGACGTTCTTGCCGTTCGGGAGCTTGATGGCGTGCGGGTCGGCGAAGCCGCGTACGCCCTTCAGCGTGCCGAAGTAGTGGTCGAAGGAGCGGTTCTCCTGCATCAGCAGGACCACGTGCTTGATGTCGCTCAGCGCGCCGCGCCGGGCCGGTCCGGCGGCGACCGCCCGCTGCACACTCGGCGGCAGCAGCGACAGCGCCGCGGCGCCGCCCACCGCTCCCGCCGCCGCGCCGAGGAGTCTGCGTCGGGTCATCTCGGGCATGGCGTGCCCCTCTCCCTGGAGTCGCGTGAGGCCACAGTGTGACCTGGACGACTCTCCCGGCACAGGTGTGTCGAGGGCAGGAGGAGGCGTGTGAACGGTGCGTCAAATGGCGGTGAAGGGGCGCCAGTTGGGAGAAAGGGTCATCGTACGTACGGGAGAGTTCCACCCCATCGGGTGATGCGCCGCTAGCCCGTACGGCAGCGTATTTCCGGGCGTCAGCCCTGCGTGCCGCCGCTGTTCGGGTCCTCGCGCCGCAGCGAGCGGAGGAACTCGGGGTTGTCGTCGGGAGCCACCCACCGCTGCCCGCCGTCCCGCCCGCCCGCGCCGGGCCGCTCAGCCCGGCGGCGGCGCCCCGCGACCACCCACGCGACCGGCCCGACCAGCACGGTGCCGAAGAGCAGGATGACGATCACCCAGCCGATCTTCGGCAGGCCGCGCACCTCTTCCTCGGGAGTGTTCAGGCAGTCGATGAACGCGTAGATCCACAGGCCCAGGACCAGCAGAGTCGGCAGATACCTGAGCATGGTGGCGGGCTCCCCGAGAGCGGCGGTACGGGCCGGACCCGGCCCCCGTGACGGGTCCAGGGTAATCCGTGCTTGATACTGGAACGCATGGCTTATGACGATCTCCGCTCGTTCCTCCGGGCGCTGGAGCGTGACGGTGACCTCAAGCGCATCAAGGCCGAAGTCGACCCGTACCTGGAAATCGGGGAGATCGTCGACAGGGTGAACAAGGCCGGCGGCCCCGCCCTGCTCTTCGAGAACGTCAAGGGCGCGGCGATGCCGCTCGCCATGAACGTCTTCGGCACCGACCGCCGGCTGCTCAAGGCGCTCGGCCTGAAGTCCTACGACGAGATCAGCGGCAAGATCGGCGGACTGCTCAAGCCGGAGCTGCCGCACGGCTTCGTCGGGGTCCGCGAGGCGTTCGGCAAGCTGGGCGCGATGGCCCACGTGCCGCCGCGGAAGGTCAAGGAGGCACCGGTCCAGGAGGTGGTGCTGACCGGCGACGACGTCGACCTCGACCAGCTGCCCGCGCTCTTCACCTGGCCCGAGGACGGCGGCTCCTTCTTCAACCTCGGCCTCACCCACACCAAGCACCCCGAGACCGGCGTCCGCAACCTCGGCCTCTACCGCCTCCAGCGGCACGACAAGCGCACCATCGGGATGCACTGGCAGATCCACAAGGACAGCCGCAACCACTACCAGGTGGCGGCCAAGCGCGGCGAGAGGCTGCCCGTCGCCATCGCCTTCGGCTGCCCCCCGGCCGTGACCTACGCCTCGACCGCGCCGCTCCCCGGCGACATCGACGAGTACCTCTTCGCGGGCTTCCTCTCCGGCAAGCGGATCGAGATGGTCGACTGCAAGACCGTGCCGCTCCAGGTCCCGGCCAATGCCGAGGTCGTCGTCGAGGGCTGGCTGGAGCCGGGGGAGATGCTCCCCGAGGGCCCCTTCGGCGACCACACCGGCTTCTACACCCCGCAGGAGCCCTTCCCGGCGCTGACCATCGACTGCGTGACGATGCGCCGCCGCCCGCTGCTCCAGTCGATCGTGGTCGGCCGCCCGCCGACCGAGGACGGTCCGCTGGGGCGGGCGACGGAGCGGTTCTTCCTGCCCCTGCTCAAGATCATCGTGCCGGACATCGTGGACTACCACCTGCCGGAGTCGGGCGGCTTCCACAACTGCGCGATCGTCTCGATCGACAAGAAGTACCCCAAGCACGCCCAGAAGGTGATGCACGCCATCTGGGGCGCGCACATGATGTCGCTGACCAAGCTGATCGTCGTGGTCGACAGCGACTGCGACGTGCACGACCTGCACGAAGTGTCCTGGCGGGCGCTGGGCAACACCGACTACGCGCGTGACCTCACGGTCGTCGAGGGCCCGGTCGACCACCTCGACCACGCCTCCTACCAGCAGTTCTGGGGCGGCAAGGCGGGCATCGACGCGACCGCGAAGTGGCCCGAGGAGGGCTATACGCGGGACGGGGGCTGGCCGCACATGGTCGAGTCGGATCCGGAAGTCGCCGATCGGGTGACGAAGCGCTGGAAGGAGTACGGACTGTGAGGAACAGGTCCATCATGTGGAGCGGCGGTGCGGATCCGGGTTGTCCCCGCCTCCGCGGGGGTGAACCGGAGTACGGACTGTGACGTCAGCTGCCGAGGGGGTCCTGAGTCCCGGACCCGCGCCGTCCACCGGCAAGGTGCGGGCGTTCCTGCGCCTCGTGATGATCGAGCACTCGGTCTTCGCGCTGCCCTTCGCGTACATCGCCGCGCTCACCGCGATGTTCCAGGAGTACGGCGACGTCCACTGGACGCGCCTGCTGCTGGTCACCGTCGCCATGGTGGGGCTGCGCACCTTCGCGATGGCCGTCAACCGGATCATCGACCGGGAGATCGACGCCCGCAACGCCCGTACGGCGGGGCGCGAGCTGGTCACCGGCGCGGTCTCCGTGCGGACGGCGTGGACGGGCGCGCTGGTCGCCGTCGTGGTCTTCCTGGGCGCGGCGGCGCTGCTGAACCCGCTGTGCCTGGCGCTCGCGCCGGTCGCCGTGGTCCCGATGGTGGTCTACCCGTACGGGAAACGGTTCACCAACTTCCCGCACGCGATCCTCGGCCTGGCGCAGGCGATGGGCCCGGTCGGCGCGTGGCTCGCGGTCACGGGCGAGTGGTCCTGGACCGCGGTGATACTCGGCCTGGCCGTGGGCATCTGGATCGGCGGCTTCGACCTGATCTACGCCTGCCAGGACGTGCTGGCGGACCGGGTCCACGGCGTGAAGTCCACCCCGGCGCGCTTCGGCGTCCCGGCGGCGCTGCACGGTGCGCGCGTGTGTCACGTCATCACGACGGGTCTGCTCGTCTGGTACGGCCTCGCGATCGACGCGGGTGTCTTCTGGTGGGTGGGTCTCGGCTTCGCCGCGGCGTCGTTCGTCTATGAGCACACGGTCGTCCGGCCGCACGACCTGTCCCGGCTGAACAGGGCGTTCTTCACGGTCAACGGCGTGATCGGCATCGTGCTCTTCGTCTTCGCGCTGCTGGACATCGTCAACAGCGGCCTCGGCTGGTAACCCGTAGGGGGGGTTCGGGCCCGGCCCGCTGCCCACGGGGCGGTGGGCCGCCGCGCGGCGGTGGTCGCGCGGACGGCGCAGGCCGTAGCCGATCACAAGATCCGCCGGACAGGCTCTAGGCTCAAGACCGTGGAGCCGTACGAAGAGACAGCCGCGCGTGACACCCCGGCCCCGGGCCGCAGGCCCTGGGTGGTCGGGGTGTCGGGCGCTTCCGGGACGCCGTATGCCGCCGCCGTGGTGCGGGGGCTGCTGGCCGCCGGTGAGGCCGTGGACCTGGTGGTGAGCCGCGCGTCGAGGCTGACGCTGCTGGACGAGACCGGGATCAAGTTCCGTGACGCGCACTGGCGGGAGGACCTGCGCGACTGGCTGGAGCTGGGCGCGGACGGGAAGCCGCACACGTTCGACGTGGATCTCGCGGACGTGCGGTACTGGCCGGCGGGGGATCTCGCCGCGGGGCCGTCGTCGGGTTCGTACCCGGTCAAGGGAATGCTGATCGTCCCGGCGAGCACGGCCTGTGTGGCCGGGGTGGCGCTGGGGCTCTCGAAGGACCTGTTGCAGCGCGCGGCGAGCGTGATGCTCAAGGAGCGGCGCCGGCTGGTGGTCGCGGTGCGCGAGACGCCGCTGAGCGGTCAGACGCTCAAGCAGCTGGTGGCGCTCGACGAGGCGGGCGCAGTGGTGCTGCCCGCCTCTCCGGCGTTCTACGCGGGTGCGACGCACATCCAGGATCTGGTGGATTTCGTCGCGGGGCGGGTGCTGGACGCGGCGGGTGTGCCGCACCAGCTGTACCGCCGGTGGAAGGGGGAGCTGGGTGAGGCGCGCTCCCGCTGAAGGGGGTTAGCGCTTCTTGGCGCGCGCGGTGCGGGCCGCCTTGGCCTCGGCGCGACGCTCGGCGAACTGATGGGCACGCGAGCGGTTGGCCGTGTCCTGCAGCTCGCGCATACGGGCGTAGGCCATCTCGATCGTGTACACGGGAAGATCACTCCTGAAGGATCGTCGTTGATCTAGCGGATCTTGCGAGAAATCACAGGGCGTGGACCCCTGTATGCCTTAGATTCTACATGCAATGCGGCGAGTTCGCTCATTATTTGAAAGGTGCCAGGCAATGGACGCGGTGGACAGGCAGCTCATCCAGGCCCTCCGGGAGAACGGCCGGGCGTCGTACGCCGAGCTGGGCCGGCTCGTCGGCCTCTCCGGGCCCAGCGTCACGGACCGGATCAACCGCCTGGAGGCGGCCGGCGTGATCACCGGCTACCGCGCGACCGTCGACGCCGCCTCGCTCGGCCTCGGCGTCACGGCGCTGATCGGCATCCAGCTCTCCGACGCGGCGGACCACGAGGACGTGGCGCGCCGGCTGCGGGACCTGGAGGAGATCGAGGACTGTTGGTTCATCGCGGGCGACGACTCCTACATGCTCAAGGTCCGCGTCGGCGACGTGGACGGCCTGGAGCGCACGATCCGGCGGCTGTCGGGGACCAAGGGCGTCAGCCGGACGCGCACCACGATCGTGCTCTCCACGAAGTGGGAGAACCGCGTGGGGGAGCTCCCCGAGGAGGCGTAGGGGCGGGAGAGTACGCTCGATCGGGTCGCAAAAGGCATGAAGGCAGGAGAGGCGGACGCATGGACGCTGGACTGAAGCGTGAGCTGGAGGAGAAGGTTCACGCGGGGGAGCGGCTGACCCGCGAGGACGGTATCGCCCTCTACGAGTCCGACGACCTGGCGTGGCTGGGTGGCCTCGCCCATGAGGTGCGTACGCGGAAGAACGGCGATGTCGTTCACTTCAACGTCAACCGCCACCTGAACATGACGAATGTGTGCACGGCGTCGTGTGCGTACTGCTCGTTCCAGCGGAAGCCGGGGGAGAAGGACGCGTACACGATGCGGATCGAGGAGGCTGTTCGTCTCGCGAAGGCGATGGAGAACGAGAACCTCACCGAGCTGCACATCGTCAACGGCCTGCACCCGACGCTTCCGTGGCGGTATTACCCGCGTTCGCTGCGGGCGCTGAAGGAGGCGCTGCCGCACGTCTCGCTGAAGGCGTTCACCGCGACGGAGATCCAGCACTTCGAGAAGATCTCGGGCATGCCGGCGTCGGAGATCATGGACGAGCTGATCGACGCGGGGCTGGAGTCGCTGACCGGTGGCGGTGCGGAGATCTTCGACTGGGAGGTGCGTCAGCACATCGTCGACCACGACACCCACTGGGAGGACTGGTCGCGTATCCACCGCCTGGCGCACTCCAAGGGCCTGAAGACGCCGAGCACGATGCTCTACGGGCACATCGAGGAGCCCCGCCACCGCGTCGACCACGTCCTGCGTTTGCGTGAGCTGCAGGACGAGACGGGTGGTTTCCAGGTCTTCATCCCGCTGCGGTACCAGCACGACTTCGTGGATATGAAGGACGGGAAGGTCCGTAACCGTCTCCAGGCGCGGACGAGCATGGCGACGGGCGCGGAGGCGCTGAAGACGTTCGCCGTCTCGCGGCTGCTGTTCGACAACGTGCCGCATGTGAAGGTGTTCTGGGTCATGCACGGTGTGCAGACGGCGCAGTTGGCGTTGCAGCATGGTGCGGATGACATGGACGGTTCGGTGGTCGAGTACAAGATCACGCATGATGCGGACAATTACGGGACGCCGAACAAGCTGACGCGTGATGATCTGCTGGATCTGATCCGGGACGCGGGTTTCCGTCCGGTGGAGCGGAACACGCGGTACGAGGTGATCCGTGAGTATCCGGGTCCGGACGCGTCGCTGCGGGAATCGCCCCAGCCCATGCGCGTCTGAACCTCGCAGTCCGAGGAAAGCCCTGGTGGACGACCGTCCACCAGGGCTTTCCCTATTGCGGCCGCGCACCGCGTAATGGTTGCATTGCCGCTATGCCACTTACCTTCATGCGAGACCCCGAGCTGACCCCGGCACTCCGCGAGGAGTTCCTCCGCCTGTGGGTCGATGTCACCCAGGCCGGCGGCTCCGTCGGCTTCGTGCCGCCGGTGACCGACGACGTGGTGCGCCCGGTGGCGGACGTGCTGGCCGCGGACGTCGCGGCGGGCAGGGTGCGCATGCTCGGCGCGTACGAGGACGGGCGGCTCGCCGGCACCGCGTTCTTCAGGCTCAACTCCAATCCGCTGCTGGGTCACTGGTGCACCCTCGTCACCGTGATGGTCCACCCCTCGCTCCAGGGCGGCGGCCGGGGTCGGCGGATGCTGGACGAGGCCGCGGAGATGGCCCGTGACCTGGGCTTCGAGGCGCTGCGGCTCGAAGCGCGCGGCGGCATGGGCCTGGAGAACTTCTACGCGGGCTGCGGCTACAAGGAGGTCGGCCGGGTGCCCGCCGGCATCCGCGTGGGAGCTGGCGACGATCGCGACGACATCACGATGTGGCGCCCACTGGACTGATCGCCTTCCGGGCGTGCTTGACTGGAGAGCGACCCTTTCGGTTGTCGTTGAGAAGAAGGTCCCGTCCGTGAGTAGCCAGAAGTTCGCCTCGCTCCGCTACACCGCCCTGCGGTTCGGCCTGCTCATCGCCTGCTTCGCCGTCGTCTGGGTGCTCTGCGCGCTGCACGCCATCCCGCTCGGCGCGAACGGTTCGAACCTCATCTGGATGGTGCTGCTCGCGCTCGTCATCTCCGCCCCGCTGAGCTGGGTGCTGCTGCGCAAGCAGCGTGACGCGATGTCCGAGCAGATCGTGGAGCGCGTCGACCGCGCCAAGGCGCGCTTCGACGCCAACGCCGCGCAGGAGGACGGGGCGGCCTGAGCCTCCCCTTATCGGGACGGATCGCCCTGATCGGGTGTAAGTCTCCTCACATCACCCCAACGCCCCGCCGTGGAGCAGCAGCTCCACGGCGGGGCGGCGGCGTTCTTCGGGCCCTGTGAGCAATGGGTAACCCAAAGAAGACCTTTGAGAACCCCAAAGCTCCAGTGTTAACGTATTGGACATGAAGACAGCAGCAGCGCACCGATCCCCCATGAGCCCCGCGCTCGTGGCGCGCCTGCACGTCGATCTTTGCCGCCGTGTCTCCGCGGCCTGTTGCCGCCGCTGACGTATGTCGACCCCGGCCGGAGATCCCGCGATACGTACGGACCTCCCTGGCGCCCCACGCCCTTTTTCTTGACCTTCCGGAGCTTCCGTTGTCCTCGACACCCGTGTCGTCCAAGGCGTCCCTGCGCGGGCGCATACCCAAGGTCCCCTTCTGGGGGCAGATCCTGCTCGGTCTCGTTCTCGGCGCCCTCCTCGGCTGGGCCGCCAAGAGCGGTGACATCCACTGGCTGGAGGTCACCCTCGGCAAGATCGGCGACATGTTCGTCCAGCTGCTGATGGTGGTGATCGCCCCGCTGGTGTTCTTCGCCATCCTGGTGTCGATCACCAATCTGCGGAACGTCTCCAACGCCGCCCGGCTGGCCACCCGCACCCTGATGTGGTTCATGATCACGTCGCTGATCGCGGTCCTCATCGGCCTGGCGATCGGCCTGCTCACCGACCCCGGCGCCGGCACCGGACTCACCGCGGCCGACGGCGGGCAGCCCAAGAAGCACGGCTCCTGGCTGGACTTCCTCACCGGGATCGTGCCGACCGACGTCATCACGCCGTTCAGCAAGCTCGAGGTCATGCAGATCGTCTTCATGGCCGTGGTCGCGGGCATCGCGATCCTCCAGGTCGGCGCCAAGGCCAAGCCCGTGCTCGATTTCAGCCAGGCCGCGCTGGAGCTGCTCCAGAAGGTGCTCTGGTGGGTCATCCGGCTCGCCCCGCTCGGCAGCCTGGGCCTGGTCGGCACGGCGATCGCCACGTACGGCTGGGACCTGATCGGGAAGTACGCGACGTTCACCGCGGACATCTACGTCGGCTGCGCCATCGTCCTCTTCGGCGTCTACCCGCTGCTGCTGGCCACCGTCGCCAAGGTGAACCCGCTCCAGTTCTTCAAGGGTGCCTGGCCCGCCATTCAGCTGGCCTTCGTCTCCCGCTCCTCCGTGGGCACGATGCCGCTGACCCAGCGGGTCACCGAACGCCTGGGCGTGCCCAAGGAGTACGCGAGCTTCGCGGTGCCCTTCGGCTCGACGACCAAGATGGACGGCTGCGCCTCCATCTACCCCGCGATCGCCGCGATCTTCGTGGCGCAGGTCTTCGACATGCCGCTGGGCATCCGGGACTACGTCCTGATCGCGTTCGTCTCCGTCGTCGGCTCCGCGGCCACGGCCGGTCTGACCGGTGCCACCGTGATGCTGACGCTGACCCTCTCGACGCTCGGCCTCCCGATGGAGGGCGTGGGCCTGCTGCTCGCCATCGACCCGATCGTGGACATGATGCGCACCGCGACGAACGTCGCCGGTCAGTCGGTGATACCGATCATCGTGGCCTCGCGGGAGAAGATCCTCGACCGGGAGGCGTACGCCTCGGCCACGGCCTCGCCGCTGGACCAGACCGAGCGGCCTGCCCCGGTGCCGGTGGCCGCGGCCTGATCGGCGTGGCCTGATCCTTTCCTTACGGCCCTTTCGGCCGGATCTTCCCTCCTCGGCGTCCCTCCTCCCCGTAACATTACCAACCGGTAACGTAGCGGGGGCGGAGGGACGTTTGTCGTGAATGCTGCACAGACCGACGCTGCTGAGGCCGGAATGAAGCAGAAAGGCAGGATCAAACGCATGCCGCGCGCGGTGCGCGAGCGCCAGATGCTCGACGCCGCCGTCGAGGTCTTCGCGCGCCGTGGCTACCGCGCGGCGTCGATGGACGAGATCGCCGAGGTCGCGGGCGCTTCCAAGCCACTGGTCTATCTCTATCTGAACTCCAAGGAAGACCTCTTCAGCGCCTGCATACGGCGCGAGGCCGAGGCGCTCATCCTGGCCGTGCGCCAGACGGTCGATCCGCACGCGCCCGCCGACCGGCGGCTGTGGCACGGGCTCCGCGGCTTCTTCGCGCACACGGCCGCGCACCCCGACGGCTGGGCCGTCCTGCACTGCCAGGCCCGTACGCACGGGGAGCCGTTCGCGCTCGAAGTGGCCGCGCTGCGGCAGGAACTCGTCGACGTCGTCACCCAGCTGATCGTGGCGACGGCCGCGGAGAACGGCTGCGACACCCCGCTGCCGTGGCAGGAGGCGTCCGGACTGGCCCACGCGCTCGTGGGCGCCGCCGAGTCGCTCGCCGGGTGGACCAACGCCCGTACGGACGTGGCCCCGACGGGGCGGGACACGGCGGAGACGCTGATGAACTTCGCCTGGGCCGGGCTGGACAACCTGATGAACGGGCGGCGCTGGGCGCCCGCCCGTCCATAGGTCCCGCTCCGCCCCCGTGCGCCGCAGGGCTCAGCGTTCGCCCTTGCGGCCGCGGGCGGCGAGCAGGCCCGCGCCGCCGAGGACACCGGCCGCGGCGAGCGCCCCGCCGATCAGGCCGGGGTCGCTGTCCGAGCGCTTCCGGGGCGCCTCGCCCGCGGCGACGCCGCCCTTGGGCAGCTTCTTGACGTCCTGCGCCTTCGGGGAGGCGTCCTTCTTGGATGCCTCCTTGGACGAGTCCTTCGCGGAGGCGTCGCGGGCGGCCTCGCCGTCGCGGCTCTTGACCTTGGTCTGGGTGATCTTGCCGGTCTTCTGGTCGAGGGTGACCTTCAGGCCGCCGTCGAGGGTGACGGACGGGGAGCCCGCGGTGAGCGTGCCGAAGACGAAGCCGTCAGGGCCGGTGACGACGGCCTTGTAGGAGCCGTCGCCGAGCTTGGTGACGACGGCGTACTTCCCGTCGTCGAGCTGCACGGTCCGGGACGACCCGCTCTTCTTGTCGTCGCCCTGCGTCTTCGCGGTCACGTTCTGGCCGTCGAAGTGCACGTAGATGCCGTCGGTGTAGGTCTGGCCCTTCGCGAGCACGGCGATGACCTTGCCGCTGCCGATCTGCTTGAGGTACGCCTTGCCGTCCTTGATCTCGGCCTCCATCCCGCCGCCGATGTCGACGGTGCGGCTCGCCGGCTGCGTGCTGCTCGGCGCGGGATCCGCGGCGAAGGCCGCGGTGGGGACGGCCACGGCGCCGGCGAGGACGGTGGTGGCTATGGCGGTGCGGAGGATGGTGCGCGTGGTGGTGTTCATGGCTCTGGTCTCCTTGTGGTGACGGCTCGACACGTAAGAAGTTATTTGGGACACATCGCCACGGGCATCGGCAAAACGGACAGGACTGTGGGGGCCGTAAGGACTAGGGGGCGTTGCGCCTGCGGCGGGCTTTTCCCCTACCCGCCCCTTCCCGAACTGGGGCTGCGCCCCAGGCCCCCGACCACGCTTCGCGCGGTGTCCTCAAACTCCCCCAGCTACCTCCCCCAGACTCCGTCCGGGGGTGCCCCCAGAGGTGCCCCCAACGGGCTGAATTGCGCACCCGGGCCGCAGAATCAAGGCCACGGTCCGCACCATTCAGCCCGTCCGGCGTTTGAGGACGCGGCCGCAGGCCGCTCCCGCCGCAGGCGGCGAACCGGCCCGCAGCCGGGGGTCTGGGGCACGCGCCCCAGTTTCGGGAAGGGGCGGGGCTGGGGAACAAAGCCCGCCGCAAGCGCAGCGCACCCGCACCGGAAAGCGGCCGCACCCCGACGACGACCCCGCCGTCCCCTGGAGCGCACGCGCCACAGCGCGTAGATTGGCCGCGATTTACCGCTGAGTAGGTCTACGCCGGCCACGAACAGGAGCCGCACGTGTCCGAACCGCACAGCGCAGCCGCCTCCGTACTCCACCCGCCCCGCACGACGCTGGTGCACGGCGTCGTCCGCGAGGCCGCCGTACCGCCCGTCGCCCCGCCCGTGTCCAGCGGGTCCCTCGGGGACCTGCCGTTCGAGAACGCGGCCGCCGCGCCCACCGATCCCGTGCTCAGCCGGAAGCAGCCCGACGGGACCTGGCGCGACGTCACCACCGCCACCTTCGCCGCGGAGGTGCTCGCCACCGCCAAGGGCCTGATCGCGCACGGCCTGCGGCCCGGCGACCGGCTCGCCATCATGGCCCGTACGACCTACGAATGGACGCTGCTGGACTTCGCGGCCTGGGCGGCCGGGCTGGTCGGCGTCCCCGTCTACCCCACGTCCTCCGCCCACCAGGTCCGCTGGATCCTCCAGGACTCCGGGGCCTCCGCGTGCGTCGTCGAGGGCGCGGCCCAGGAGCGGCTCGTCGAGGGCGTGCGCGCGGACCTGCCCCGGCTCGCCCACCTGTGGCGCTTCGACGCCGGGGCGGTCGGCGCGCTCATGGCCGCCGGGCGGGAGTTACCCGCCTCCGTGGTCACCGAGGCCCGGGCCACCCGCACCCCCGCGGACATCGCGACCCTCATCTACACCTCGGGCACCACCGGCCGCCCCAAGGGCTGCGTCCTCACCCACGGCAACTTCTTCACCGAGGCGGACAGTTCCAGCGAACTGCTCCACCCCCTCTACAAGGCGACCGCGAAGAGCCCGGCCGCCACCCTCCTCTTCCTGCCGCTCTCCCACGTCTTCGGGCGGACCGTCGCCGTCGGCTGCATGCGGGCGCGCGTACGGGTGGGCCACGCGCCGTCCATCCGGACCGACGACCTCCTCGCCGACCTCGCGGCCTTCCGGCCGACCTTCTTGCTCGCCATCCCTTATGTGCTGGAGAAGGTCTACAACACCGGCCGCGCCACCGCCGAGAGACTGGGCCGCGCCGCCTCCTTCGACCGCGCCGCCCGGATCGCGACGCGCTACGGCGAGGCCGAGGAGGCCCGCCGGCACGGCACCGGCGCGGGGCCCGGCCCGGCGCTGCGCGCGGCCCGCGCCCTCTACGACCCGCTCGTCTACCGCCGCATCCGGGCCGCGCTCGGCGGCGAGGTCCGCTACGTCCTCAGCGGCGGCTCACCGCTCGGCCACCGCCTCGCCGCCTTCTGCGCGGGCGCGGGCATCGAGGTCTTCGAGGGCTACGGCCTGACCGAGACCTGCGCCGCGGTCACCGTCACCCCGCCGCTGCGCCCCCGCCTCGGCACGGTCGGCTGGCCGCTGCCGGGCAGCGCCGTACGGATAGCCGACGACGGCGAGGTGCTGCTGCGCGGCGGGCAGGTGTTCTCCGGGTACTGGGACGCCGAGCGCGGCGAGGCGGTCCCCGCGGCCGACGGCGAGTGGTTCCCGACCGGTGACCTGGGCGCGCTCGACGAGGACGGCTACCTCACCATCACCGGCCGCAAGAAGGAGCTGATCATCACCTCCGGCGGCAAGAACGTCGCCCCCGCGCCCTTGGAGGACCGGCTCCGTGCGCACCCGCTGGTCGGCCAGTGCATGGTCGTGGGCGACAACCGCCCGTACATCACGGCCCTGGTGACGCTGGAGGAGGACGGGCTGGCGCACTGGGCGCGGATGCGGGGGAAGTCCGCGGTGCCGATGGAGGAGCTGGTGCGGGACCCGGAGTTGCTGGACGAGTTGCAGAAGGCCGTGGACGACGCGAACTCGCTCGTGTCACAAGCCGAGTCGATACGGCGGTTCGCGGTCCTGCCGGTGGACTTCACGGAGGAGGCGGGGCATTTGACGCCGTCGCTGAAGCTGCGCCGCGCGGCGATCGCGCGGGACTTCTCGGGGGAGGTCGAGGGGTTGTACGGGGGCTGAGGCAACCGGGGAGACCCCGGACCCCAGCGCCCTTGGGGGTCCCCCCGGACGAAGTCTGGGGGAGCGTCCTCAAGCGCCGGACGGGCTGGTTGTTCAGCCCGTCCG